>NZ_CAMLHF010000016.1 GCF_946479715.1 uncultured Pedobacter sp.
ATGGTATAAAAATGGCGTATATGCATCTATTAAATTTTACAGTGACAGAGCTGTTGATGCGAATGTAAAGGATTTTACCGCCGTAACCGCTCCGGCAATTGATGCTTATTACAATAAAGCTGGAGTTAAATTTGACGCGGCTAAAGCTACTGATCAAATTGCTTGTCAGGCTTATTTGGATCTTTTCAGACAACCATTAGAAGCCTGGGCGTGGTGGAAAAGAACTGGCTTTCCTAATACTACATCAGTTTTGGCATGGTCTGAACTAAGGCTAACGGAACACCACTTGTTTTAGCGCGTAGAGCCGGTATAGACTTGTTAAGTCCAACTAACTTAAACTATGCAAATCAACAAACTGCTTTGGCAGAAATGGCTAAAAATCCAGATTTTGGTACCGGTCCAAATGATGCTTTTGGTCGTGTTTGGTGGGATAAAAAATAATTGTTAAATTAAAAAGCCCTTAGTAATTTTATTAAGGGCTTTTTTTAATCAAAAACCATGAGGCCATTTATTTTTCGATTAAGTTTTTTGCTCTCATTAGCCATTTTTCCTGTTCTTATAAAAGCTCAGGAAAAAATAGTCTCTCCTGCAAAAATAAATTCGATCAAATTAATTGATTTAGCTGGTAAAGAAAGTCGAATCAATTTAAGTAAAGCAGTAGTCCTTGTATTTTTAAGCCCCGAATGTCCATTGTGTAAAAACTATTTACCGGGTTTGATAAAGCTTCAAAATGCTAATAAGAGCATCAATTTTTATGGCATAATCCCTGGGGTCAGTTATTCATTAAAAGAAATAAATGAACTTAAAAATGAATACGGTATCAACTTCAGTTTATTAACTGACAGAGATAAACAATTATCAAAATATTTAGGTGCAACAACAACGCCGGAAGTTTTTTTAATCAATAAAATGGGGGCAATAACCTATAGCGGACTAATCGATAACTGGGCTACCTCGCTAGGACAAAAACGTTTGGTAATTACTGAGAAATATCTCGAACAAGCTATAAAAGACCAGTTAAATGGTAAACAAACATTTAAAAAAACTATTCCAGTTGGGTGCCTAATCAACGATATATAATGAGTTCAAAATCTTTACTACTACCAAAAATTATTACCATAGTAATTGGGTTATTCGTTTGCACAAATAACGTTAATGCCCAAAAAATAACTTACTATAAAGATGTTGCACCCATTATTCAAAATAAGTGTCAGTCCTGCCATAGGCCTGGAGAGTCTGCCCCATTTTCTTTATTAACTTATGAGGATGTTGCAAAAAGAGCCTCTTTTATTAAAAAAGTAACACAATCTGGTTATATGCCGCCATGGAAACCAGATAACCATTACAGATTATTTAAAAATGACAGGTCATTAACGAACGAAGAAAAGCTAACTATAGCCAAATGGGTTGACGCAAAAATGCCAATGGGCAATATCAGCGAAACGCCAAAAACAGCACTTAAAACATTTATAGAAGGCACCCAGTATTCCAGGAAGCCTGACCTTGTTTTACAAACAATTAAACCATTTAAAGTTATTGGGGATAATAAGGAGCGGTTTATTGTTTTTAAAATTCCTTTTGATATTGGTGCTGAAAATAACGTCGAAGCAATGGAGTTTTTTTCATCCAATAAAAAAGTAATACATCACGCCAACTTTGCTATTCACCCTGTAGCAGATGATATTGAAATTAACCAGGGTGCCGATTTTTTAAATTTAACAGAGGATGATAGGACCAAATACTCGCAGTATTTTCCTTTTAAAAAAACAATGACCTATTATGGTGGATGGATTCCAGGAACGTCTTATGAATCTTATCCTAATAATTTTGGTTGGGTTATGCCTAAACGGGGTGTCATCTTATTAACTATACATTATGCTCCGGTTTCCAAAGACGAAGAAAGTATTTCCGGAATAAATTTCTTTTTCAAAAAAACACCAATAGAACGAAAAGTTGAGGTGATTAGTTTAGGTTCTGCTGGTGTAGGTGAAAACTCTATCGAGCCTTATTTTTTCATCCCTGCCGATTCTGTAAGAAAATTTGAACTAAAAATCACAACGCCGCAAGATCAATCTTTACTATATATTTGGCCACATATGCATTATTTGGGTAAAATATTCAAATCATATGCAGTAACGCCTCAGCAAGACACAATACAGCTCGTTTCAATCCCATCCTGGGATTTTAGATGGCAAGAAATATATCAATTTAAAAGTTTAGTAAAAATTCCTAAGGGCTCTGTATTAACAATAGAGGGTACTTATGATAATACAAAGAGTAATCCTAACAATCCCAGTAGTCCACCTCGGAACGTTTATTCGGCCAATGACATGAAGTCTACCGATGAGATGATGACGATGTTACTGGTATTTTTGCCTTATAAAGAAAATGACGAACAAATAGAATTAAAATAAAGATTTGCAGCTACCCATGTAATAAAACTTTAGGTTGATTTAAAAAAAGTACCATGAAAATAAAGATATGGCTATCTGCACTTTTCTTCTCAATGCTAGCTGTTGTTAACAACGCTAATGGGCAACAAGCTTTGTTCACCTTGCTACCAGCAAAAGAAACAAATATCAGTTTTGTAAATAGGGTAATTGAGACCGATTCATTGCATGTGATGAATTACGAATATTTGTATAACGGATCGGGAGTTGGGATAGCTGATTTTAATGGTGATGGTTTGCCTGACATTTTTTTTTCGGCAAATACCGGAGATTATAAATTATACCTTAATAAGGGTAATTTAAAGTTTGAAGATATTACCAATAAAGCAGGCGTAAAAGGAAATGGTACCTGGGCAACAGGAGTAAGCATAGCTGATGTAAACGGAGACCGCCTATCTGATATATATGTTTGTCATTCAGGAAAATTTCCTGATGATAAACTCAAAAATGAATTGTTTATTAATCAGGGAATAAAAGGTGGGGTACCTATTTTTAAAAACATGGCCGAAGCTTATGGTCTTGATGCAATAGGAACTCAATCTACACAGGCCGTTTTTTTTGATTATGACAATGATGGTGATTTAGATATGTTTTTGCTAAATCATTCCAACCAAACTTATAAGCCTTTTTTAAATACTAAAAAAGTACGATCTACCCCAAATATGAAATACGGGAATCGTTTATTTAGAAATGATTATCAAAATAATCGACCTCATTTTGTAGACGTTACTTTAACCTCAGGGATTATAAACAATGCCTTAAATTTTGGGCTAAGTGTAGCGGTAAGCGATTTAAACAATGATGGCTGGCCAGATATTTACACCTCAAGCGATTATACCGAACAAGATTGCCTTTATATCAACAATAAGAATGGGACTTTTTCGGAAAGTATCCGGAAATCAATTAAGCACATCTCAAAATATTCAATGGGTTCGGACATTGCCGATTATAATAATGATGGTAGACCGGATATCCTCACTCTTGATATGCTGCCAGAGGATAACCGCAGGCAAAAATTGCTGAAAGGGCCGGATGAATACGATCAGTATCACTTATTGCTGGACAGTGGATATTATAACCAGCAAATGAGAAATATGTTACACTTAAATGAAGGTGTGGAAGAAGATGGTAGTCTGCGCTTTAGTGAAATAGGTCAGTTGGCAGGTGTTTCTAATACAGATTGGAGTTGGGCATCATTATTTGCCGATTTTGACAACGATGGCTGGAAAGATTTATTTATATCCAATGGTTATTTAAGAGATTTTACCGATATGGATTTCCTAAAATATACTGTTGCCAATGCGCAAAAGGAATCGCTTAAACAGGGGAACTTAAAGTTTCAAACCTTCGATTTGGTGAAAAAAATGCCTTCAAACAAAATATCGAACTATATTTTCTCTAACAATCATGATTTAACTTTTAGTAACAAAACGATAGAGTGGGGAGTTTCAGAGCCTTCTGTTTCTAACGGTGCCGCTTATGCCGATTTAGATAATGACGGTGATCTGGATTTAATTGTTTGTAACATAAACTCACCTGTAATGGTGTATAGGAATAACTCAGAATTACTAAAACCAAACTATTTGAAAATTGAGCTTGTCGGTACAGGGTTAAATACGGCTGCAATAGGAGCTAAAATTTATGTTAAAACAAACGATAACGTACAGTATCAGGAAAAATATGTGGTACGTGGTTATCAATCCAGTGTAAGTCAAACAAATTGTTTTGGTGTAGGTAAAAATACTGAAATAAATTCCGTTAAAGTAATTTGGCCTGATGGAAAAGAGAGCTTTATTGAAAATATACAATCGAACCAGACATTAACTTTCAATCAGAAGGATGCAGTAATCAAAAAGGAGAATATTGCTAAAACAAAATCCTTGTTTGTAGATAATACGTTAGAATCGGGGTTAAAATTTAAACATAATGAAAATGATTTTATAGATTTTAAAGTCGAAACTCTTTTACCTTATCAGCTATCAAGATTTGGCCCTGCTTTAGCCAAGGCCGATGTTAACAAAGATGGAATAGAAGATGTTTTTATAGGGGGAGCGATTGGCCAGGTAGGTCAATTATTCTTAGGTAATAAAGAAGGGAACTTTAACCCTTCATCAAATCAGCCTTGGGATGAGGACAAAGCCAGTGAAGATGTAAATGCAGTTTTTTTTGATGCAAATGGCGATGGTGCTCCTGATCTGTGGGTGGTAAGTGGTGGAAATGAATACGATGAAAATGCCCCTGAATATCAGGATAGATTATATCTAAATGATGGGAAAGGCATTTTTCACAAGGCTAAAGATGCATTGCCAAAAATGTGGAGTAGTAAACAGGCCATTAGCGTTGTTGATTTTGATAAAGATGGAGATTTAGATGTTTTTGTTGGAGGAATGAGTAAACCGGGTTCTTTCCCGCTTTGCAGTAAGAGTTACTTATTGCGAAATGAATCAAAGGGAGGTGAAGTGAAGTTTAGCGATGTAACCAGCCAACTTTCTCCTGATTTGGAGTACCCAGGGATGGTTGTTACAGCTTGTTGGCAGGATTTAAATAAAGATGGATATCCTGAGTTGTTAATTGGGGGAGACTGGATGCCATTAAAGAAGTTTAAAAATGAGAAAGGGGTTTTGAAATATGATAAAGATTCGGGTTTAGAAAATTCAGACGGTATGTGGAGTAAAATTGTGCCGATGGATGTGAATAATGATGGTGCAATTGATTTTGTTGTAGGAAACTGTGGTTTAAACAATCAATTTAAGGCAAGTAGTGCGCAACCAATAACCATTTATGCTTCAGATTTTAATAATGATGGCGTAATGGATCCGATTATGTGTTACTACATTCAGGGAAAAAACTATCCAATGGCCTCTAGAGATGAACTACTTGATCAGATGGTTCAATTAAAAAAACGGTTTTTAAGCTATAGTTCCTACTCGGATGTAACAATAGATAAGTTATTTACACCAGAGCAGTTAGAGCAAAGTCAGAAATTTTACTGCAGGCAACTCGAAACATCTATTTTATTAAATGATGGAACCGGGAAATTTACCATTAAAACGCTTCCAATCGAAGCTCAATTTTCGAGAACATGGGGTATAGTTGTAGATGATTTTAATAGCGATGGAAAAGATGATATCCTTTTGGCGGGAAATTTTTATCCCTATCGGGTTCAGCTAGGTCAGGCAGATGCTGCTTTAGGTTTACTTTTAATTGGAAATGGTAAAGGTGATTTTAAACCACTGCCTCCGTACGATTCAGGTCTGTATATAGATGGAGACGTTAGAAATATGATTGAGATTAAAGGAGAAACCAAAAAAATTATTATTGTTAAAAATAATGATAAAGTTCAGCTTTTAAAGGCTGCCAATTAAAACGAACATCATGAAGATATACTTGTTTTTATTTGTTTTTTGTATCTCAGTACATGCAAATGGTCAGTGGAGCAAAATCGAAAATGATCCCTCGCCTTTGCACAGATCACAGAAAGCCCTTTCTGACATTATTGTAAGCGATATATTTTCTCCACCTGTTGCGAGTAGAATATTTGTTTATTCAAACATTGCTGCATATGAAATTCAGGCTAAAAATAATAATCAGTTTCAATCTTTAAAAGGACAATTGAATGGCTTTAATGGAATTCCAAATGCCGACAAAAAGCAAATTAGTTACTCACTGGCTGCTACCTATGCATACTGGCAGGTTGCAAAACGGCTTGTATTCTCCGATCAGGTTGCCTTAGATAGTTTAAACAGCATCCTTTTCTGGTATAAAGTAAAAGGATATCCTGATACTGTAGTTCAAAACTCAATTTTATATGGCAAAAAGGTGTCAGATTCTATTTTAAGATGGGTTGATCAGGATCAGTATAAAGAAACACGTAAATTAAGGCGCTATAGTATTGTAAAAGAAGAAGGCAATTGGGCACCTACTCCACCTGGTTATATGGCGGCTATTGAACCTTATTGGAATAAAATAAGGCCACTATGTATGAAAACTGCCGATCAATTTAAACCTTCTCCTCCTCCGGCTTATAGTAGGGATAAGAATAGTGCTTTTTACATAAATGCGAATGAAGTTTATCTAGCTGGTAAAAACCTAAATGAAGAACAACTTGACATCGCGAAATTTTGGGATTGTAATCCTTTCTTTTTAAATGTAAATGGACATATGAATTATGCAACGAAAAAGATATCACCAGGGGCACATTGGATTTCTATTGCCGGCATTGCCTGCAAAATGAAAACTTTTAATTATATCCAAAGTAGTTTTGCATACACATCTACATGTATTGCATTATTTGATGCTTTTATTAGTTGTTGGGATGAAAAATATAGGAGCAACTATATTCGGCCGGAAACATTCATAAATTCTAATATCGATGAAAATTGGCAGCCAATTTTGCAAACGCCGCCATTTCCAGAATACCCGAGTGGCCATAGTGTTGCTTCAACATCAGCCGCTTATATTCTAACTAAAATATTTGGAGATAATTTTAAATTTAAAGACAATACAGAGGTTGATTATGGATTGCCAATAAGAAGCTTTATTTCTTTTGATCAGGCAGCTAAAGAAGCCGCTATTAGTAGGCTTTACGGAGGAATTCATTATAGGCCAGCTATTGAAAATGGTCAAATTCAAGGAACGGATATTGCAAAGTATCAGACTGAAAAAATTAAAATGAAAAAAAATTAATCTTACATTCCAAAAGATTACGAGGGGCCAGAAACAACATGGATATCAAATGAAATTAAATAAGACCGTACTACTCCTTGCATTGGCTAGTAGTTGTATGCAACTCTTTGCACAAAAGCAGCAAACTGGAACAGCTACAAAACGACCGAATATTGTGATTATCATTTCAGATGATCATGCCTATCAGACCATAAGTGCCTATGGCAGCAAATTGATGCAAACCCCCAATATAGACCGGATTGCAAATGAAGGGGTTCGTTTTGATAAGGCATATGTAACCAACTCCATTTGTGGTCCCAGCAGGGCGGTAATCCTGACTGGAAAATACAGTCATAAAAATGGATTTAAAGATAATGAAAGTTCAGTTTTTAATGGCGATCAAGACTCCTTTGCAAAGCAATTGCAGAGAGGTGGTTATCAGACCGCATGGATTGGCAAATGGCATTTGGAAAGTAGGCCCCAGGGTTTTGATTTCTGGCAGGTATTGCCTAATCAGGGACAATATTTCAATCCGGATTTTGACATGATGGACGGTAGCAAAAAAAGAATTGACGGCTATGTAACCAATGTAATTACGGATGAAGCTGAAAACTGGTTGGATAAAAGAGACGAATCCAAACCATTTTGCCTGGTGATTGGGCATAAGGCCACACATCGGGTTTGGCTGCCAGATACCGCTGATCTGGGCCGCTTTGATAAGATTAACTTTCCGCTTCCGGCCAATTTTTACGATACCTACCAAAACAGAAAAGCCGCGGAGATACAGGACATGTCTATCGAAAAAACCATGCTGATGGGGTATGACCTAAAGATGTTCGGTTCTGATGATAAAGAGAATAAAGATGGTAACTTTAGTAGGATGAGCGCAGCCCAACGTGCTAAAGTTGATGCTTATTATAAGCCGATTGAAGCGCAATTTAATGCATTGAAATTGCAAGGAAAAGCACTTACGGAATGGAAATTTCAACGTTATATGCGCGATTATTTAAGTACTGCAACTTCTTTAGATCGAAACATTGGTCGCACATTGGACTACCTGGATCAACATGGCCTGAGCAAGAATACTATTGTAATTTATCTGTCCGATCAGGGATTCTATATGGGCGAGCACGGCTGGTTTGATAAGCGCTGGATTTATGAGGAATCATTCCGTACGCCTATGGTTATGCGATATCCCGGCCTGGTAAAAGGAGGCACTGTTTCCAATCGTTTTGTAATGAATCTGGACATTGCCCCAACCCTACTGGATGCAGCGGGTTTACCTATCCCTAAAGATATGCAAGGCGTATCTATGCTGCCTGCATTAAAAAACCATGCCGATAAAGGCAGACAGGTTTTATACTATCATTATTATGAAAATGGCGAGCATTCAGTTTCCCCTCATTTCGGGATTCGCACAAAGAGGTACAAATTGATTCGGTTCTATAAGCGTGTAGTAGGATGGGAGTTGTACGATCTGCAAAAAGATCCACATGAAATGGATAATAAATACGGGAAAAAAGGATACGAAACCATTACTGCCGATTTGTATAAAGAGCTAAACAGGCAAATTAATAAATTTGAAGATAAGGATGCACTGCAAATCTTGAAGGACAGATAAGATCAGGTTATTGATTAAAAAGAAGCAAAAGAGCCGGTTATTTTAGACCGGCTCTTTTTATAAAAAGTTGTTGTTATTTCCAACCCCCACCAAGTTCCTGATAGATATTGGTTACAGCACTGAGCTGGTTCTTTTTTGTTTCTATAAGTTCCAGTTTTGACTCCAGAGCATCGCGCTGAGTCATCAACACTTCCAGATAATCAGCCCTTGCCGATTTAAATAAATCATTGGAGATATCAATAGATTTGTTGAGTGCATCGACCTGGTCAGACTTCAAACGAAAACTCTTTTCCAGGTTATCTATATTCGACATTTGAGTAGAAACTTCTAAGTATCCATTTAAAATTGTTCGCTCATAGTTATACATGGCCTGAAGCTGACGCAAGTTTGCATTTTTAAACTCAGCCTTAATTCCATTTCTATTAATTAGTGGGCCCGCAAGATCTCCTGCAAGTGAATACAGCATTGATTCAGGCGACTTCACCAGATAAGATGGGTTAAATGCCTGAAACCCGAAAGCTGCGGAAATATCCAGGGAAGGATAGAATTCGGCTCTTGCTACTTTTACATCTAATTTTGTAGCAGCTAGCTCTAGTTCAGCTTGTTTAATGTCTGGTCTGTTGGCCAGCAGCTGTGATGGAATACCTGTACGAACCGCTGGAGGTAACAGGTTCAAAAAGTTGCCATGATCTCTTGGGATTTCCTGAGGGAATCGACCAAGTAAAAAATTGATCTTGTTTTCACTTTCTTTGATCTTTTGAAGAATATCGAACTCCATGCTTTGGGAGTTTAGTACCTCCGCTTTAAATTTCTGAACAGCCAATTCGGTTACCCTGGTTGCTTGTTTTTGAATTTTTACAATCTCAAGGGCATCCTTTTGAAGCTGGATGTTCTGTTTAACAATCTCTAACTGGTTATCCAAAGCCAGCAATTCATAATAAGAGTTGGCAACCTCAGCAATCAAATTGGTCAGTACAAAATTTTTGCCCTCTACAGTAGATAAGTATCTGCTAATTGCAGCTTTCTTTGAGTTACGGAGTTTTTTCCATATATCTACTTCCCAGTTTGCATATACTGCTGCAGTATAATCCATCAGGGGGTCTGGAGTTTCTTTTCCTGGAGCAATTTCTGTTGAAGCATCACCAGCACCCTGGCTGGTATACCTTCCTACTTTTTCAACACCCAGGCCAAGCTTTGCACCTACGGTTGGTAAAAGGGCTCCTTGTTTAAATTTGATGTCATTCTTTGCTATTTCAACTTCCTGAAGTGTTATACTCAACTCCTGGTTATGTTTAAGAGCTGTGTCAATCAGATTCACCAAATTTGGGTCGGTAAAAAAGTGCTTCCATTCAAGCACAGCCATATTGGTGGTATCCTGATTGCTGGCATAAGATTCAGGAACCGATTTGTTTTCAGTAGACTGGATGAACGCAGGAATTTTACAGCTTGCAATGGCCATGCAAATACCCATAAGGGCAATACATTTATATATCTTGTGTTTATACATTGTGATCAATTTCTTCGGTTAAAGGATTTTCTTCTTCATTTTTAACAAGAGCATATTTTTCTGAGATTTTACCGAATATGTAGTATAATCCTGGTATAATAAGAACGCCGAAAACAGTTCCGAAAAGCATACCTCCGGCAGCAGCGGAGCCGATTGTTCTGTTTCCTGTTGCACCCGGCCCGGAAGCAAAAACTAATGGAATTAATCCGGCAATAAATGCAAAGGACGTCATCAGAATAGGGCGGAACCTTACGGCTGAACCCTCAATTGCTGCCTGAAGTACTGAACTTCCTGCTCTGTGTTTCTGAACGGCAAACTCTATGATCAACACCGCATTCTTACCCAACAGACCAATAAGCATAACCATAGCTACCTGAGCATATATGTTATTCTCTAAACCGAATAATTTCAATAAGAGGAATGCTCCGAAAATTCCAGCCGGCAGTGAAAGAATTACAGGGAATGGCAAAATAAAGCTCTCATACTGTGCAGCAAGGAGCATATATACGAAAACAAGGCAGATGATGAAGATATAAATCGCTTCATTTCCACGGGCAACCTCATCTTTGGAAATACCTGCCCAGTCAATAGAGAATCCTCTTGGTAAACTGGTCTTAGCCACTTCCGATACTGCATTAATTGCTGAACCACTACTATAACCTGGTGCAGAGGAGCCACTAATCTCCGATGCATTATACATATTGTGTCTGGTGATCTCTGATAATCCGTAAACCTTCTCAATTTTCATGAAGGCCGAGAATGGCACCATTTCGTCACGGTTATTCTTTACATATAGTTTCAGAACATCTTCAGGTAGGGCCCTGTACTGTGGCAACGCTTGCACCATTACTTTGTATTGCCTATCGTATTTGATAAAACTGGTTTCATAGTTACTTCCCACTAATGTAGAAAGGGTATTCATAGCATTCTCGATAGTTACCCCTTTTTGCTGAGCAATATCGTTATCAATTTTGAGCATGTATTGCGGGAAACTGGCACTGTAAAAGGTAAATACCGATGATAGTTCAGGGCGTTTACTCAGCTCCTTTACAAAATCCCTGCTAACTGTTTCCATCTTTTTGTAATCACCTGTTCCGGCTTTATCCAGCAAGCGCAACTCAAAACCACCAGCAGCTCCGTAACCAGGTACAGCAGGTGGCTGGAAGAATTCAATGGTAGCCCCTGTTACATCTTTAGATTTCTCTTCCAATTCATTGATTACCTCCTGTACAGAATGTTTACGCTCCTCCCAGCTTTTCAAGTTGATCAGACAAGTTCCTGAATTGGCTCCGGTACCCTCTGTAAGAATCTCATAACCCGCCAGGGAAGAAACGGATTGTACATCTTCCATGCCTTCGGCAATTTTCTGTAGCTTCTCGGCAACTTGATTCGTTCTTTCCAATGATGAACCCGGAGGGGTTTGTATTACCGCATAAAACATTCCCTGATCTTCATTGGGTATAAAGCCAGAAGGAAGGCTGTTGTTTAGTAACCATATCCCCGCGCAAAAAGCAACTAGCATGATAAAGGTAATTGCGCGTCTGTTTACGATTAGGCTTAGTAACTTCTGGTATTTGCCAGAAACCCTGTTGAACCAGTTGTTAAAACCATCAAGCACTTTATTGAGCCATGTTTTCTTTTGGGCTTTTCCATGATTATTTTTCAGCATAATTGCACATAGGGCAGGGGTAAGAGTAAGTGCAACTACTCCCGATAGAATAATTGATGTTGCCATGGTAATAGAAAACTGCCTGTAGAATATTCCTACTGGCCCAGACATAAAAGCAACCGGAATAAATACTGCTGCCATTACAAAAGTGATCGCAATAATAGCCCCACTGATCTCATGCATGGCTTCTTCCGTGGCTTTAAGTGGCGAAAGATTCTTTTCTTCCATTTTGGCATGGACTGCTTCAATTACTACAATGGCATTATCTACCACAATACCTATTGCCAGCACCAGAGCGAATAAGGTGATTAGGTTCAGCGTTATCCCAAAGAATTGCATAAATACAAAAGTACCTATAAGAGATACCGGTACTGCAATGGCTGGGATTAATGTTGATCGCCAGTCGCCAAGGAAAAGGAATACAACCAATCCCACAAGAATAAATGCCTCTACAAGGGTGTGTATTACTTTTTCAATAGAAGCATCCAGGAATTTGGATACGTCATAACTGATCTCATAATCTACACCTTTAGGAAATGAGCTGGATTTGATCTCCTTCAGTTTAGCTTTTATGTCCTTGATTACCTGGCTCGCATTACTTCCATAAGATTGCTTCACTACTATAGCAGCCGAAGGTCGGCCGTTAAGATTGGAATAAAGGTCATAATACGAACTTCCAAACTCCACATCAGCCACATCCTTCAGATGAAGTATTTCTCCCTTTGTGGATGATCTTAATATAATGTTCTCATACCCCTCTTTGGTACTAAACCTCCCGGGATATTTTAATACATATTCAAATGCCTGAGATCTTTTACCAGAACTTTCTCCGGTTTTACCTGGCGAAGCTTCCAAACTTTGCTCATCAAGTGCTTTTAAAACTTCATCGGCCGATATCTTATAGGCCAGCATACGGTCTGGTTTTAGCCAGACCCTCATGGCATATTCGCGGTTACCAAGGATATCCGCAACTCCAACACCGTCAACTCTTTTTAATTCTGACAATACGTTGATGTCGGCGAAGTTGAAAAGGAACTTCTGATCCATATGAGGGTCTTTACTGTACAGGTTGATGTACATTAGCATGTTAGACTCTTCCCTCGTAATTTTTACACCTTCACGTACCACCAAAGGAGGTAGTTTATTGATAACAGAAGCTACACGGTTTTGAATATTTATCGATGCCTGATTGGGGTCGGTACCCAGATTAAATACGGCCTGTATGGTGGCCTCACCATCATTACCTGCATCCGATGCCATGTATTTCATTCCTGGAACACCATTAATAGCCCGCTCCAACGGAATGATTACTGATTTAATCATTAGTTCGCCATTTGCTCCCGGATATTCCGCAGTGATGTTCACCTTTGGTGGCGAAATGGAAGGGAATTGTGTTACCGGTAATTGGGTGGTAGCCAACACACCCAGGAATGTAATTATGAGCGATATTACTATAGACAGGACTGGCCTGTGTATGAATTTATTAAACATAGAATTACTTTTTTAAGGATGGAATTACTATTCCGTTTTCAATTGCAGACGAGAAATAACTTCCTTGGGTGCTATAAATTCATATTTGATCTTATCATCATCTTTGACCTTTTGGACACCTTCAAGTAGGATTTTGTCATTTTCAGAAAGGGTATTTCCTACCACATACAAGTCAGGCATTCTGCTACTGATACTAATATTCCGCGATCTTACTACTCCATTTTTGTCAACTACAAAAACATATACTTTGTCCTGAATTTCGTAGGTCGCTTTTTGAGGGATTATTAATGCACCCTTAAGCGGAACAGTCATTTGAACTTTACCTGTCTCGCCATTTTTTAAAAGCTTGTCGGGATTTGGGAACCTTGCTCTGAAAGCAATGTTTCCTGTTTCATTATCAAATTCACTTTCAACGGTTTCTACCTCACCTTTATATTTCAAGGGTTGGCTATTGGCCAAAAGCAGACTTACCTTGTTGTCGCCGCGACCTTTAATATTGGTCTGATAGTCCAGGTACTCGGGCTCAGATACATTAAAGTAGGCGAACATCTGGCTGTTATCAGAAAGATTAGTCAATAATTCACCTTCATCAACAAGACTTCCCAGTTTCAGGGGGATGCGATCAATGGTGCCATCAAATGGGGCTTTGATTTCAGTGAATGACAAGTGTAATTTTGCTAGTGCCACTTCGGCTTTAGCCTGATCAAGTTTAGCTTGAGCCATTGTCAGCTCATTTTTTGAGACCACATTTTTATCAGCCAGAGTTTTGGTATTCTGTAATTCTATCTCTACAGATTTGGCTTCGGCCTGAGCTTTCATTAGCTCGGCTTCATACATTTTTGGCATGATCCTGAACAACAGCTGGCCCGCTTTTACAGATTGACCTTCGTCAACGTAAATGTTCTGCATGTATCCTTTTTCTTGTGCTCTTATCTCAATGTTCCTTACAGATTTTATTTGTGAAACATATTCCTTGGTAAATGAGGTGTCAATTTTTAAAGGAGTAGTAACCGCGTACTTGCTGATTTCTTCCTTTTCTTTTTTTTCAGATGTACAGCTTGTATGGCATAATATAATACCCAAGCCCATGAGCATTGCAATTCTCTTCATAGTATGAATTAATTATTAATCGATTTGATGATCAGGAATCAGAGATTCCCTGGAATGAGAAATAGCATCAGTTACCGGGTATGAAACCAGAATTACCTCCACGGGCATATATGATCACGACTTCGATAACTGAAGCGTATTGTTGATCATATTTTTAGAACTCTTTGTAGAATGTATTTGTAAGAAGAAGCGTAGGATAGGTGTTTGCAAAAAGGCAAACGGTTTTTGAAATAAGCGTTGGAATAAATTAAAGTAGAGGCATAGGTAAGCGCTGCAAAGTACTTGACAGGCAATATAGATTTCCTGGCAGATACAAGATCATCATCTTCGTCTTCAACACTAATGAAGTCTTCTTTTTTATCACCTATGGTACTGGTCTTAACTTCAGTAAGGCCCTGATTGGCAATGACAAGTTTTGCTTGTTGCGATTTTTCAATCTGTTGAACAGTTGAATAACTGCTTATGCTATAATGAGCCCCTGCATAAACGTGATTTGATCCCCCTAAAAGGAAGAAACACAGAGACAAAAAGAATACAACAGCAGTTTTCATATTCGGCCACAAAAATAGTATTAGCCATGAATGTTAACGTAACCTAATTCTTTTTAACTGTCAGAATTGTGTCAATAATTTTATTTGCGCTTACCGGATGATGTCAGATTATTAATAGAATCCTTAAAAATGGACAACAGCAGTATCAACCAGCCACTTATCATTAATGGTAACGTTAAAACCGGTTGATACATTAGGTACTAGTAGTTTGCCTTTTACAATTGTACGCTTGTTTCTGTAAATGGGTACACTGAGTGTCTTTCTTACACCACCACCCGATATCTCAATTAGAATTGGTCTTTCTGTACTCAAAATATAAATGCTGATGGGGCCATTTGCATTGCTTACTTCATAGCCTGCATTATCATCAATACGGCCAAATGTTTTTTGATCTTTCAGTGTAAAACCCGTTGCTTCGAAATTAACATCAACGATGAAGTCAGGTACATCTTCAACAAGTACTTCCAGTTTACCAACGACCCGCTGCAGTATGAGGTTTATTGTTTGGTTTTCATCGATACTTACAACTGACGATTTTGCATAAAAAGTATCATCTGTTTTATAATGCTTATCAGCCATCGTTGGGTTAGGTTGCCAATACTGCATGTTTGCCTCGGAAAGTGGTAATAATATAGGAACTTCGTTGTCTCGATAATACTTATTGATCCCAAAAAGTGATTTGGAACCAACTGCAATAAATATATAATTACCAACAGGCAAATCGAAATTTATTTCTCCCATACCAGGAAAATCGGTGGTTTGGGTTGCTCTATAGTATTCATTGCCGGTTTCCGCATTAAATATAATATAGGTTAGTTGATTAACTAAATTTTCTATGGGTGTAACTAGTGTTACTTCAGTGCCGCCATCTAAACCTGTTTTTTCTTTCTCAACAGAAAGACCAACTTTGTAAGTTTTTTTATTTGGTTCTGGAACTTCTTGTCCTGCTTTCTTGCTGCATGCTGATAACAGAAGGATGAAAGTAATTGAGGAGATAAACGTTAATTTTTTCATGATCTTTTTTACATGAAAATACCTAACATTTAATGAAAAGAAATGGAACTTTTATGATTGTGTAGCAAAGTGTATAAATATCACATAATTTGTGTAACCAGTCATTTACAGCAGTTCAGAGATCGAGAGTTACCATTCAATAAGTTTGCTGTATAATCTGTATGTTTTCAAATTAAATTGGTGTTATAAATAACGCAATTATGATTAACACAGATTTATATTACACTCAAACCGAGGCTTGCAGTGTTTTAAGAATTTCTCTGAAGAAATTTAAGAGTATTGTTAAAAATAATAAACTCCCTGTTTACAGAAGTTCTGAAACTGCAAATGCCTATGTGAAAAAGAGAGATTTTCTCAACGCAATGCTAAATGGGATATAGCTATAATACATTGCGCATTTTTTAATTCTAACACATTCTAAAGGGTATCTCAAAGGGCTTAAAAAGCATTTGTATCATTTTTGTTGCGCAAACGTTTGTTTCGGGTGGTGCAATTGATATTTTTTTCACCGAAAAAAACTGCCTTTAGAGGGTTTTAAACTAACTTCTTAGTAGATAATTAAATATTTGGTTAATTATTATTCCTGTAGAGATAAAAAAATCATGATTCATAAGGCCAAGCTTTGCTGAGCACAGTCCGATTGAAGTTTGATATACCTCAAAGCAATTTATTCAAGTTTTCAAGATGTAATTTATACTGGCTTCAGTGCGAAATCAATCGGTTGCGTTAAGTTGTACATAATATGTGACCTCTCGACTCTATACATTAGAGCTGAAAAGTTTTAACCATCTAAGTCCCTCCTCTCAATTCATGAGATTAAATAGTATGATAACCTAACAGAGTAATTGCTGCAATTCCAATAACTAACTAACAACTAAACTAAATAACAATTATGATTGACTATTATTTAAAACGGCAGCTAAGGCCGTTCGTTAAAACACTGGTATTGATAAAACTTTGTTTTTTAATATCGGTAAGTGCATCTATAAGTGCTTATGCAGGAGGCCTGCCTGTAAACTACACACGAGCTGACATTAACGTTAAAGGTACAGTTAAAGACAACCAGGGTAATCCAATACCTGGTGTTTCTGTACAAGTGAAAAATTTAACAAGCCGGGGAACTTCGACCAATGCAGAAGGAGCGTATGCACTCACAGTACCCGAAAATAGCGTTTTGGTTTTCAGAGCTATAGGTTTTAAAACTAAAGAAGTTACTGCAGCAAAAGCTGGTACAATAGATATAAGTCTTGAGGATGAATCTAGCAACCTGAATGAAGTTGTGGTTGTTGCTTATGGTACACAGAAAAGAACGAGTTTAACAGGCGCTATTGCCACTGTAACTCCTAAGCAGTTAAAGGATAGGCCGGTAACTTCTATACAGAATGCGTTACAAGGTGTTTCTCCTGGTCTTACTATTTTACAGCGCCCTGGCGACTTAAGCCGAGATGCATCTGCCTCTACAACGGTAAGCATCAGAGGTAGAAGTAGCTTAGTGTCTGGTGGAAGCAATCCAATGTATGTTATTGATGGAATACCTGCCTCGGCACAAGAATTTGCTACCTTAAATCCTAACGACATTTCTAGTATGTCTGTTTTAAAGGATGCTTCTTCTGCTGCACTATATGGGTCAAGAGCAGCTAATGGTGTTATCATGGTAACTACTAAGCGCGGTAATGGAGAGAAAACTACTGTAGAACTTAATGCAAATTACGGATGGCAATCGCCTACAAAAATGGCTAAATATGTAGGCTCAGGTGATTATACTACTCTTTATAATGAGGCGCTGACAAACGCTGGTGGTGCTCCACTTTTTACTGCAGAACAGATCCAGTGGTATAAAGATGGGTCAAAACCAGATCTTTACCCAAATACGGATTGGTATGATAAGGTTCTTCGCAAAACAGCACCTTTAAGCGATATCAGTTTAAATATAAATGCGCCAGGTAAAATTACCAATAGTTATTTGGGCGTATCTTATCTTAGTCAGGAATCTATTATTCCCGACAAAGATCAGAACCGATTTGTGGCTAAGTTAAATACTGAAACTACTATTGTGCCTGAAATTTTAAAGGTCGGAACTAACTTTTCATTCATAAACCAAAATTTTGACCGTAAAGGTAACATGAGCTGGACAGAGCTTAACAGGTCTTTGCCAACTTCTGTATTTCGTCAGAGCAATGGCGATTGGGGATCAATCGATAATGGCAAAGCCAATGCGCAAACAGCAGGTCGTAATCAGGCGCGTATAATTGAAGAGGGCGGTAAAGCCTGGGATCGTGATAATTATTTTCAGACCTCTGCTAATGCTACTTTAACGCCATTAAAAGGGCTGTCAATAAATGGATTAGTTTCCCTAAAATATACAAATGGCAACTCATGGTCTTTTAACAACACCCTTGATCCTATTAATGACTTTTTAACCGGAAAGCCGATCACCTCAACCCAAAAAGTGCAGAATGATATGCTTGAATACTGGCGCAAAAGGAGGGAGCTTTTAACACAGGTAACAACTGATTATGAACGTACTTTCGGCAAACATTATGGTAAATTAACAGTAGGTGCATCGCAAGAAAGCAATACTTATAGAACGGCATTTGTGGGTCGTAAAAATTTCCCGAATAATGATATGACCACTGTTGTATCGGGCTCATCAAATCCTGAAGACATCAACTCTGATGACGATGGTCAGGCAAATCGTAGCAATCAGCAAGATTGGGCTATGCGCTCTGTTTTTGGACGTTTTAACTATGCTTTTAACGATAAATACCTTTTAGAAGTTAATACTCGTATAGATTACTCATCCCGTTTCCGTAAGGATATCCGCAGGGCGGTATTCCCATCATTTTCTGCAGGTTGGAATGTAAGTAAAGAAGACTTTATGAAAAATGTGGATTGGATCAATAATTTGAAATTACGTGGTTCATGGGGTTCTTTGGGTAACCAGGATGTTGTATCAATTGGAAACTATTTCGACCTGTTAAATACTGGTTATCAATATAGTTTTGAAGAAGCTCCACAAGGCGGAGTGTGGTCAGCAAAAATTGCTAACCCATTGGCAACCTGGGAAAAAGTATATATGACAGATTTGGGTATCGACCTGAGTATGTTCAATGGTAAATTAGATATTACTACAGATTACTATATTAAAAACACTAAGGATCTTTTAATGAGGGTTCCTGCACTTGCAACCAGTGGTGTAAATACAAGCACTACCGATGCTATAAATAGTGGGCTTCCATTATCAAATGGTGCGGCTACCCAAAACAAGGGATTTGAGCTTGCAATTACCCATAACAATAAAATTGGCAGCGATTTTACATTCAGCATAGGAGGTAATTTATCAATCATTAAGAGTACTATCACTAAGCTAGGCGATGGTAGTGAAACATTTGACGGACGATTTATACAGAAAATAGGTGAATCAATAGGTTCTTTTTACGGATATGAATCAGAGGGGCTTTTTGTTGATGCTGCTGATGTGACAAATCACGCATTCCAAACAGCCACCACCAAAGCAGGAGATATAAAATATAAAGACTTAAATGGTGATAACTTGATCGATGCGTCCGATCGCAAGATAATTGGCAACAACGTTCCGTGGTTGAATTATGGTTTTAATTTAAATGCTGCATATAAAGGATTCGATCTAAGTGTACTTACTTACGGTGTGGCAAAGGTTAAAACCTATTTATCTGAGGAGGCTGCTTATCCATTCTTTAATGGTGCCAATGTAAAAGAACAATGGTTAAACAGATGGACAACCGCTAATCCTGATCCGAATGCTGATTTCCCGCGCATTTTAACAACGGCTGCAGGCGCACATAATTATAATCCTACATCCTCATTCTGGTTATTCAGTGGGGCCTATTTCAGAGTAAGAGGCATAACCTTAGGTTATACTATTCCACAAGATGTAACTAAAAAAATTGGATTGGCTAAACTAAGAATTTATGGAACAGCAAATAACCCTTTCACTTTTATGGCTGATAAGCGATTGGCAGATTATGACCCTGAGTCTGATTCTGGACGTGGAGGATACCCGGGTATTAAAACCTGGTCAGTTGGTTTAAGTGCTGGTTTCTAATCAAAAATAACTCGAATATCATGAAAAAAATAACATCAATATATATACTTACAGGGCTTTTAACACTAGGTTCTGTCAGCTCTTGCAAAAAAGACTTTTTAGAAAGACCACCGTTAGATCAATTGTCGGAAGCAACATTTTGGAAAAATCCTAACGATGTCTATCAGGCAGTTATGGCTGTTTATAATCAGCTGCCTGGCGATGGAATAATTTATGACGATGGTGCAACAGATAACGCTCATGCCCAATATCCATGGGAAAGTTCCGCTACAGATGTTTCTGCGGGAACGCTTACCTCTACAACTGATGCAGGTTGGAGTTTCATCGACATCCGTCGTGCAAATTATTTCCTTGCCAATGCAGATAAAGTAACTACAATAGATGCTGCTTTATTGGAAAGATATAAAGCTGAGGTAAGGTTTCTAAGGGCCCTGTTTTATCACAGATTAACAAATAAATTCGGAGATGTTCCTTTAATTACAACGGTTTTAGCCTTGGGAGCGGAAAATGTACCAAGAACTCCAAAAGCTGAAGTAATAAAGTTTATTACTGATGAGCTTGATGCCGTTTCTAAAATTTTGCCTCAAAGTTATGCCGGAGGTAAACCAAATGAAAAAGGAAGAATTACTAAAGGAGCTGCTCTTGCATTAAAGGCCAGAATACATTTAAATGAAAGCCAGTGGCAGTTGGCTGTAGATGCTTCAAGTCAGGTAATGACGTTGGGTTATAGCTTATTTAAGGTTGATGCCGAAGAGGCCATAGATGCTAAAGATGATTATAGTAAATGGGTAACTTTTGCGAATGCCAGCGACGAGAAGAAATTTCGTTTGGGTCTGCGTAGTTATGAGGCACTTTTTCATAAAGTAAATGAAGGTAATACTGAGGTGATTTTGGACCGTCAGCAAATCGACCAAAAAGACGCAAATTTCTTAAATACTTACTTATTGCCGGGAACTATTGGTGGCTGGAGCTCCGTAACCCCAACTCAGGAATTGGTAAATAGCTATGGCAGTTATAAAACTGGTGAAGCAGTTACACCAACGGATCCGGGGCAACGTGCTGAATGGTATAAAACTAACAATCCGGCATTCGCTAATGAGTATAAAAACCGTGATCCACGCTTTTATGCAAGTATCCTGTTTGAAAACTCACCTTGGAACGCAGTTGAGGATGATTATAAATTTAATTGGGTTCAGGGTGCTTCTAATATGTCTTTAACAGGATATAATTTCCGTAAATTGGTTGACCCTGCGATCTATCGTCAACAGGTAGATAACCATGCTAATATAATTTTAATCCGTTATGCAGAGGTTTTGCTGACCTATGCAGAAGCTAAAAATGAATTAAGCGGACCTGATGCTACAGTTTATGATGCCTTAGATGCAGTGAGAACGCGTTCAGGAATGCCTGTTGTTGACAGAGTAAAATATGCAGGTAAAGATGCACTTAGAGAAGTAATTCGTAATGAACGAAGGGTAGAGCTTGCCTTAGAGGGACAACGTTATATGGATATTCGTCGTTGGAAAATTGCCCCTCAGGTAATGAAAACCATAAATAATATTAAAAATACCCAGGCTCAGGAAAGAACATGGAATGATAAGTTTTATCTGATGCCTGTTCCTCAAAAGGAAGTGGATCTTTCAAAAGGAGTATTAACCCAAAATGCCGGATATAATTAACTAACAGCATTTTCCTTAAACTATTAAAACGAGTGCCCTTACCATAGGGACACTCGTTTTTTTATGCGCGTTAATGCCGGAGTAATATAACCCGCATTGCCGGTATAATTATCTAAAAAAAGAAATTCTTTTATAAATAATTATTCTCTTCCTAATAGGATTTAGCATGTATTTGTACTCATAATTTAATATTTAAGAGCCTGTAGGTGCAGGATGCCAGTCAGTATAGTACAGGTTGCTGCTCGATGAAACTATTAATATTATTGAGATAGCAACCAATTGTTTCCTCTCGAAAACGATTGTGCCTAACCAAATATAGATTTATTATGAGCTTTAATATCAGATCCAGTGCTGGTCTTTTATTGGTGCTGTGTGCTGCTGTAACAAATGTTTTTTCACAGAAGCTACTAACCAATTATACTGCAGCACTGCCAGCCACAGATGCATTGGGCAGAAAACTACCAACATTTAATGAAGTAGGTAAAGAGAAAAGCGACAAATTTGTTGGCCTATTCTATTGGACATGGCATTACGCACAAGCTAAGCTAAAACCTAATAATACCACTGCTTTTTTACAGAAACATCCCGATGCACTTTACGATTACAAGCATCCGGCATGGCCACAAAACATCATGAATTTCTGGAATGAGCCGTTGTTTGGTTATTACGTAGATACGGATAAATGGGTGCTTTGGAAACATGCCGAAATGCTGGCTGATGCAGGTGTTGACATGATTATGTTTGATTGTACCAATGGAGATCTGGTGTGGAAGCCTGCATATATGGCATTGTGCGAAGTTTTTTCAGAAGCAAGAAAAAATGGCATCCGTACACCTCAAATCGCTTTTATGATGGGCTTTGGGGCATCAAAAGATACCAAAAGCGCCATCAGCCAGGTTTATAACGACCTGTACAAACCAGGCCTTTATAAAGACTTGTGGTTTCAATGGAAAGGTAAGCCCTTAATTATGGCTTATCCGGATAATATTGATCCCGAGATTAAGAACTTTTTTACCTTCCGTCCCGGACAACCGGTTTACAATAAAGGACCCGAACGCAAAGATCATTGGGGATGGTTGGAGATATATCCTCAGCATGGCTTCGTAAAAAATGACGATGGAAGCTTTGAACAAATGACCGTAGGTACATCTCAAAACTGGACCAAGGAAAATGGTTTAAATCCAATGAACGCAAAAGGTGCATTTGGAAGAAGTTACACCAACAAAAATGGACAGAACACAAATAAAGATGCTCATCAGTATGGTTTGAATTTTCAGGAGCAATGGGACTATGCTTTAAAGCAAAACGTTGAGTTGGTATTTGTTACCGGCTGGAATGAATGGATAGCCGGTAGATATGAAACTTGGCAGGATCAGCCAAATGCCTTTCCCGATCAATTTGATACAGAACATAGTAGAGATATAGAGCCCATGAAAGGTGGTCATCAGGATAATTATTACTACCAGTTAATCGCTAACATCCGTCGCTTTAAAGGGATGCCTGCTCCGGAAAAAGCCTCTGCAGCAAAAACGATCAGCATGGATGGGAAATTTGATGAATGGCTTAATGTTAAACCAGAATTTATAGCTCATAAAGGAAATACCATACATCGTGATGCTGATGGCTTTGCAGGTACACATTATACAAATACGACTGGGCGAAATGACATTGTAAAAGCCAAAGTAGCAAGAGATAAGAAATATGTCTACTTCTATGTAGAAACTGCAGATAAGCTCACCAGTCACAAAGATCCTGCATGGATGCGCCTGTTTATAGATATCGATAGGGATAAAAAAACAGGATGGGAGGGATATGATTTTGTTGTGAATAGAAAATCCCCTGACCAAAAGGCTTTTTTGGAAAAATCCACCAAGGGATGGAATTGGAAACAGGCAGCCCAAGTCGATTTTAACTACATCGGCAATCAGCTTGAAATTCGTATTCCAAGAACATTCCTGACCTTAAAAAACACATTAAACTTTGAATTTAAATGGTCTGATAACATGCAGACTGATGGTGATATTATTGATTTCCTGATGAATGGAGATGTTGCACCCTCGGGAAGATTTAATTATCCATATAAAGAAGACTAACACAACAAAGCACACCTGAAACCTAACCTAATAAATCCAAATCAAACATTTCAAAAATGCTCATTATGAGAAAAAAACGACTACTCTCAAAGCTCTATTGGACTCCTTTGCTGCTGCTGGCAATATGTAGTTCACTTAATGCTTTCTCACAGGAACAGATCACTGTCTCCGGAAAGGTATTGGATTCACTGGATCTTGGGCCCCTGCCCGGGGTCACTGTTACGGTTCAGGGATCTAAGGTGGGTACCCAGACAAATGAAAATGGGACTTATGCTATTAAAGCTCCGTCAAATGCCGTGTTGGTTTTTGCATATATAGGATATATTCAAAAGAAAATAGCTGTAAATGGAAAATCAGCAATTAATGTAACCCTGGTAAATTCCGATCAGAAATTGGATGAAGTGGTAGTGGTAGGATATGGTCAACAGAAGAAAATTTCGGTAACAGGAGCAGTATCTTCGGTCTCATCCAGGGAACTTAAGCAAAATTCTTCTGCAAGTCTGGCTAATGCATTGGCAGGTAAACTGTCGGGCTTAACATCTATTCAGTCTGGGGGTGGTCAACCTGGACGTGACGATGCAACTATGTATCTGCGTGGCGCTGCAACAACTAATACTAAAAGCCCACTTATTCTAATTGATGGAGTTCCCCGTGATAACATCAGAACCATTGACGCTAGCGAGGTAGCAACTATTTCTGTATTGAAAGATGCATCAGCAACTGCAGTATTTGGTGTTAGAGGAGCAAATGGGGTTATCCTTATTACCACTAAACGAGGTATGGAAGGTAAGCCCGAACTGTCTGTCAATTTAGATCAGAGTTATTCATCATTTACACGGGAACCAGAAAGATTACACTCTATAGACTACATGAAGCTAAGAAATGAAGCTTCTAAAAACGACAATATATCACCACTCCCTTTTAGTCAGGAAACCATGGATAAATACCTCAATCCTTTGGCAGGCCTAGATCAAAATGATCCCGATTATGCACAAAAAGCGGCTGTAAGAAAATATATGTATCCGGATCATGATTATTATCGGGAGTTTATATCCCGCTATTCACCGCAAACAAGAATTAATACTAGTGCAAGCGGGGGAACAGAAAGAGTATCCTACTTTGTAAACGCCGCATATCTTAATCAAGGTGGTAACCTTAAAACTGAGCCTAAATCCGTATTGGGTTATGATCCTTCTGCAAAAATGGATAGGTTTAATTTTAGGGCCAACCTGGATTATAAAGTTACGAACTCATTAAAGTCGTTCTTAAATATAGGTAGTTATATAGAACAGGTTAATATGCCTTCGGCATGGCTATATGGCGGAGGCGATACAAACTGGATGATGAGAGATTTATTGTATCAGGCTCAAACCATTTTGCCGATTACGCCGGGACCAACAACCATAGGTGGCTTTGGAATAGCGCCAGGTCAAATAGTAGATCCGGGATACTTAGACCGTTCGGCCTTTGAAATTATGAACAGATTTGGATATCGTAACGAAGTTAGATCTAACCTGAACTCCACTTTAGGGCTCGATTGGGATTTAAGTAGTTTCGTTACCAAAGGGCTAAGTGTTAAAGGGATGATCTCTTATGATTCTAAATCAACTACCGCTACCCAAGGCAAGAAAAGCGAGCGTCTTTATCTGGCAGAAATTAACCCGGAAACTAATCAGTTAAGTTATGCTGTTAAACGTCCCGATGAAGAATTGCTTTCATTAACTAAAGGAGCAGATTCCCGTTACAATATCAACATGCAAGCCTCGATTAATTATACCCGAACATTTGCTGAAAAACATGATGTGGGGGCAATGATTCTTGGTCAGCGCGATTATTGGGAAACCGCGGGTGCTGATATTCCTTTTAACGTATTAGGTATAGCAGCCAGAGCCACATATGCCTATGACAATCGTTATCTGGCAGAATTTAACATGGGCTATAATGGTTCCGAACAATTTGCACCAAACAAGCGCTTTGGATTTTTTCCTGCAGGTTCTGTAGGGTGGATCATTAGTAATGAACAATTTCTAAAAAATAATAAGATAATTACCAGCCTTAAATTACGTGCTTCCTACGGTAAAGTTGGTAACGATAGAATGGGTGAGGACAGGTTCCTTTATCAAAGTAATATCACCGTTGGAGGTGGCCCACTTGGCAGCCTTGGCGGTGGAATAAATCAGGGTCTTCTGGCTAATCCAAATCTCACCTGGGAGGTCGCGGAAAAACAAAACTATGGTATAGACTTGCAATTATTTAAGGATTTAAGTGGTTCCTTCGATTATTTTGTTGAGAAAAGAAGCAACATTCTGATCTCGCGTAGCACTGTGCCTGAATTTCAGGGGGTACCCTTAAATTTTATTCCAAGAGTAAATATGGGATTGGTCGACAATAAGGGATATGAAATTGAGCTTACCTATAACAAGTCTATTATCAAAGATCTTTCCATTTTGCTTAAAGGTAATTATGGGTATAATCACAATGTAGCTAAGTTTTTAGATGAACAGATCCGTGATGAATCTTACGCAACAAGATATAGATCTACAGGGTACTCAATTGGTCAAACCCTTGGGTACAAAATAGATTACAGCAACGGAAATGGGTATTTCAATTCAAAAGAAGAACTTGACAATTACCTTGCGCACACAACTTATGGCTTCGGTACACCAAGAGTCGGCGATTTTAAGTATGTAGATGCTAATGGCGATGGAGTGGTTAACGATAAGGATCAGGTGGCTATTGGCTATAGTACTATACCCAGGGTTACTTACGGTTTTACATTGGGCCTTAATTATAAAGGATTTGAATTTACAGCATTCCTGCAGGGCGTAAGCAAATACTCCAATAATTATTCTGATCAGGGAGTTTATGAAACTATAAAACTGGGCACTTATTTCGACTATCATAAAAATGCATGGACTCCAGAGCGATATGCCAACGGCGAGAAGATCACTTATCCAGCATTAAGTACATTGAACAATACAAATCACACAGCCAATGACTTCTTCATTATGGACCGTTCATTTATTCGTCTTAGAAATGTTGAGTTAGCCTACACACTTCCCAGAGGAATCCTTAATAAAATTGGAGTTCAAAGGTTAAGAATCTATGTAAGCGGACAAAATCTCTATACCTGGGATCATTTAAAAATGGGCCATCTGGATCCTGAGAACAATGATCCTCTCGGATACCCTGTAACCAAAATGGCAAACTTTGGCTTAAATGTTACTTTCTAATCCCCAACACAAGAAGTTATGAAAACGAAATATATAGTTTTATTAATCGCGCTCTCCATGTTTTTCCTTGGTGCGTGTAAGAAAGCTTTGGATACCGCACCTGATGGCAAGATCACCATGGATGAAGTCTTTGCCGATAACGAAAAGGTGAAAGCTTTTTTAAATACCTGTTATGCAAACATGCCCGTAAAAGGGACCAGATACTTTTTTTGGCAAAGAGGCCCCGTTAACTGGAGCGACGAATCCTGGGATACAGATGCGGAGGCAGAGTCGGGACTTATGAGTGGTCGAATGTACAATGGTAATGCGTCTGCCAGTAATCATCCAATAACCAATGTAAGTGGAGATAGTGGAAATGGAAATTATTGGGCAAGTTATTGGAGCGCTATCCGCAACTGTACCATATTTATAAGCCGCATAGATAACGCAACGGTGGGCAATGAATCAGATAGAAAACGCTGGAAAGCTGAAGCACATCTTTTAAGGGCTTACTATTACTCAGAACTACTAAAATGGTTTGGCCCTTCGTTACCTATAGAACGTGAACCATATGATTTTGCAGGTGATTTTTCCAAAGTAAAAAGAGAAACTTATTATGATGTAGTTAAGTTTATCATGGAAGATTGTGATGTTGCACTTGGCACAAATGAATTACAATGGAGAATTAATTCAGATCAGGAAGCTGGCCGTGTAAACAAAGCAATGGCCGAGGCTATAAAATCAAAAATGATCCTTTTTGCTGCAAGCCCGTTATATAATGAGGGTAAAAACTATTGGGAAGAGGCTTACGAAGTCAATAAAACATCATTAGAAAATTTAAGAAAAAACGGCTTTGAGCTTTATAATAAGGTAAACTATCCGCAAACTTATCTTTCAGATGTTGCATACCTCGGACCAAATAAGAATGAAAAAACTGCCATCTATAATGAATATTTCACTCAAACCATGGGTTATGCATCCAGCGTAGATCATGAAACAATATATCAAAGTCGCGATGGGCAAGGTAACATCTGGAATATTGATGGCATTGGCGCACAGGATGGATACAAATCAGGAACCTGCCCAACGCAGGAACTTGTAGATGCTTATGAGACCATTGATGGGAAGCCGATTCTAAATCTTGCAAATCCATATCTTGATGATAAGCACCAGCAACCAAATTATAATCCTGAAAATAAAACCTATGATCCTAAAAACCCATATGCAAACAGAGATCCTCGTTTTTATGCTTCAATTTATTACAACGGATCCAAAAGAAAAGCATTCTGGAATTTTGCGGAAGCGCCTGAATCCTTCGAAAATTATCCTGCCCCAATGGGTAACAGAACCCGGATTATTGCAACTTACGTAGGTGAACCGCAAACCGGTATTCATGCTTCTACCAGAAAAGCAACCCGTACAGGCTACTTCGAAAGGAAATTCCTACATCCAAACTCAGGTAATGATAATCCTGTAGGCGGTGCCAATTGGAAAATGTTCCGTCTTGGAGAAGTCATCTTAAACTTTGCTGAGGCAGCTGCTGAAGCAGGTAAATTGCCTGAAGCAACTACAGCTGTTAACGAAATACGGGCTAGGGCAGGTATGCCGGAAATACCTTCGAATCTATCTAAAGAACAGTTGATACTCAGGGTCAGGAATGAGCGTAGGGTGGAGCTGGCTATGGAAGAAAACAGGTATTTCGACATTCGAAGATGGACACTGCCAACCGGCGACCTTTCTAAAACCGATCAGTGGGTGACAGGGATGGAGATTACAAGAAACCAGGACGGATCCTTTACCTATAACCGAAGACCAGTCCGCACCAATGAGCGCAAGAATTTTACCAATAAATTCCTCTGGGTACCTATACCACTTGATGAGGCAAACCGCCTGCAGTCAATTACAGGAGTTAAGTGGCAAAGTAACGGTTGGTAGTAATAGTTTTTAATAGACCTCAATGATAAATCAGATGATACATAAATTAATGATCAAAATAACATTGCTGCTGGCAATCTTGCTTTCCATAGGAACAAGTGTCAGCGCACAAGAGGTATCGGTCCCTGTGAAAGGCATAGTGAAGGATGAATTTGGAAGACCGCTTGCTGGCGTAACAATAAGCTCCCGTGATGGAGAAACAGGAACATCAACAAATGAAAATGGTGAATACACCATAATTCTGGATGTGAATAGCCCCCTGATATTTTCCTATGCTGGTTATTCTACACAAAAAATAGCTGTTAATGGGAAAGCTCAGATTGATGTTGAGTTAAAACCGGATATACATAAAAAAGATGATGTAGTTCAACTGGGGTATACCTCACAGCTGAGACATGAGGTTTCCGGATCGGTAGCAACAGTTACTGGCGAAGAGCTGGAAAAATCTCCTGTAGCAAATCTTACCCAAAGTTTTGCTGGTCGTTTTGCAGGCTTAGTTACACAAGAAACGTATTCAGAGCTATCTAGAGCAACTACTAATATTTATGTCAGAGGGCTTTCTGCTGCAAGAGGCAACGGACCACTCGTAATTATTGATGGAATTATATGTGCTTATAACAGCAATCAAACACTGGAGTACATCAGTGCAAATGAAATCGAATCTGTCACTGTGCTAAAAGACGCATCTAGTCAAGCGCTTTATGGTATTCAGGGTGCAAATGGATTAATCGTTATTACTACCAAACGCGGGGTAAAAGGTAATGTCCAGATAAAAACAACTTTCGATCAATCCATACAGCAGGTAACAACCACACCAACATTTTACAGTGCTGCTGATTATGCATCGATGAGAAATCAGGCATTGATTAATGATAAAAAGGAAAAGTTATTTAGCGATCAGCAGATTGAAAATTTTCGCTCAGGCGGGAACGACCTTTATCCCAATAACAATTGGTACGATAGGTATTTTAAGGACTACGCAGCAATGCAGCGTGCAAGTGTTAACGTTACCGGTGGAAACGAGAAAGTACAATTCTATTCCAATGTGAACTTCGTGCATCAGGGCGGTCAGTTTATTACGGATCAGGATAAATACAATTCTAATGCAAACAACGTTTGGGTTAACTATCGCAGTAATGTTGACATGAACCTAAACCGGTATCTTAAAGCATTCATCCGCTTAAGTGGTAATATTAAAAGAGAACGTACCCCAGGTTCCGGAAATTCAACAATATATGGCAGCATTTTTCAGATACCACCCACTGTATATGGTCCGCTAACTCCGGATGATCAGGTGATTACAACGAGTAATGTCGGGTCGCCAACCTATGGGATGTTAAACCGATCCGGATACGTAAGACATACGGTTACCAATATCACCTCACAGTTTGGGCTAGATCTGGACATGGGCTTCCTTACAAAAGGTCTAAATTTAACGGGAATAGTTGCTTATCAGACTAATGCAGTTGGTAGTTTAAGTACTACTCAGGATTATGAACGCTGGACAAGAGATAATACCAAACCCGAAGAACTCCTATTCAATAGAAAAGGAAGCCAGAACAATACACCTTTGGCATATAGCAAGGGAAGTTCATACTATTATCACCTAACCTATAATGGAGCGCTTAATTATAGCCGGGATTTTGGTAAGCACCATGTAGGAGGTATGGCCTATATGTTCTTCCAAAATCTGACAAAGGCAGATACCGGTTCTCCGGGGCTATTGCCTTATAACCGTGTAAGCTCGGGTGCAGAAGCAACCTACAGCTTCGACAACAGGTACCATATTAAGTTTGATGTTGGCTATTCAGGTTCTGAACAATATGCCCGCAGCGATCGTTACACCTTTACTCCGGCAATTTCTGCAGCCTGGGAAGTGTCAAACGAAGATTTTATGAAGGATGCAACCTGGCTAAGCAACCTTAAATTAAGAGCTTCTTATGGTAAAACAGCAAACGACCAAAGTGGCCTAAACCGTTTCGCCTATCTTGATGAGGTAACCGTTAGAGGAGGAGGGCCAATTGGTTCCCTGCAGTATATTATAGATGAGAGGACCGTTGGAAATCCTCATATACAGGCTGAAATATCTACAAAACAAAATTATGGGTTGGACCTGGGACTATTTAATTCCTTATCTTTTACTGTAGATGTGTTTAAAGAGCGTATGAATAATATGGTAGTTAGTGCGCTATCTGCTATTCCTTTGTATCAGGGTATACCTTTAAATAATTACCCTAAAACAAACACAGGTATTTTTGAAAACAAGGGCTACGAAATAACCGCCAATTATACCAGGGCTTTAAATAAGGATGTGAAAATATCATTGGGTGGTTTAATTGGTTATTCGAAAAATGAAGTAATTAATACAAATGAGCCACTGAGAAACGAAGATTACATTTATAGAAAACAGGAGGAGGGCTATTCTTACGGCCAAACATTTGGATACCTGGTTGATTATAGTAATGGAAATGGATTCTTTAATACTCAGCAAGAACTTGATGGTAATAAAATTGAGTATAAAGTTGGTAATCCACGTTTAGGAGATCTTAAATATCAGGACCTAAATAATGATGGTATTATAAATGAGGCCGATAAGGCCCCAATAGGTAGTGGAGCACTTCCAAGGTTTACATATGGAATATCGGGAGGTGTTACTTATAAATCCTTCGATCTGAGTTTCTTATTACAGGGAATTGGTCAGTATTCTTCAGTAATTGTTGGACAGGGTGTTTGGGAAGCAGATTTTGATGGAATATATGGTGCTTTGCACAAAAATGCATGGACACCGGAACGCTATCAAAATAGTGAAGTAATAACAGCCCCTGCATTGTCAACAGTTAAATCCTCAAGTCAGGAAATAAACGATTATTATAAATATAACCGATCATATTTACGCCTTAAAAATGTAGAGCTTTCTTACACATTGCCTGGCGGTCTGTCTAAAGCCATCTCGGCAGAAAAAATCAAGTTCTTACTTAGCGGACAGAATCTGATCACCTGGGATAAAATGAAGTCGAAAGATTTTGGTCCGGAAGGTGGGGGTTATACTTCTTTCCCTGTCTACAGGGTATTTAACATAGGTGTAAATGTTGTTTTTTAACAAATTATTGCGATGAGAAAGTATAAAAAATTTATAATTATAATTACAGCCGGCGTTCTGTTTTCATGTAACAAACAATTGGATTTGCCTTCAGATGGCAGGATAACTATGGAACAGGTATTCAGCGATTATAACAGAACAAGAGGATATCTAAATTCATGTTATGGATATTGTCCGGCACCTAATACCGATAGAGCATCTTTTGGAGATGAATCTCAGGATGCAGATGACAATGTGGTAAGTTCCAAGTATGCCGCGTGGTATGGTGGATCTATAACTTCCAGTTCATATGCTCAGTATTCTGCAGATGGTAGTCCATGGGGTATGCTTTACGAGGGAATCCGTAAATGCAATGTGTTCATAGAAAATATAAAAACGGCAACGGTATTTGCAACAGATGCAGAGAAAGGTGCCTGGACAGCTCAGGCACACACTCTACGTGCACTTTATTATCTGCAATTGATAAAACGATATGGAGGGGTGCCTCTTATAGATAAACCTTTAGGGGTAGACTATGACTACTCTAAGGATAAGAAAGCCACTTTTTCAGAGGTTGTGAAACTCATTCTTGCAGATTGCGATAAAGCTTTATCCTACCCAGCCGGGCGTGATGGTTTTTCATGGGATATTTACGATAACCAATATGGTATCATGACCAGGGCAATCGCCTATGCCATCAAATCAGAGTCTGTTACTTATGCTGCAAGTCCTTTATGGGCTGATGGAACTTACTCATGGGCCGATGCTACAACTATAAACATAGAGGCGCTTGCTCAATGCCTGGCAAACGATTATAAGCTTTTTACCCAGATTCCGGCAGCTGATGTTGCTCAAAATGCATATGCGTATTACAATCTGATTGGTTCTAACGATCAGAGGTCTACAGATAAAGAAACAATTTTTCATGGAGGCGGTAAATTGCAAATATGGAAGCTGGCCGGTATGCCAACAAATCCAGGAATGGAAAAGACTGGTCCCAGTCCAACCCAGGATCTGGTAGATAGTTACGAAATGGCAAATGGAGAGCCTCCTATAAGCGGATATTCAGGAACAGACAATCTTATAACAACAGTAAATCCTGCATCCGGTTACGATCCAAATAGTCCATACACTGGTCGTGATCCCAGGTTCTACGCCTCTATATACTATAATGGTGCCGTAAGGAATCTGAATGATCCTAACGGTAAAAAAGTGGAAACCTTTGTTGGCGGTCTTGAAGGGATTTCAGGAACGGAAAGAACGCGCACCAGAACCGGATATTACCTTCGTAAGTTCAACAACTATAAATCCGGAATTAGCAATGATGCAGACGGATCTATTAGGGTCTTCCGTTTGGCTGAACTCTACCTGAACTTCGCAGAATCCGCATACCAGTCTGCGGGGCCTGATGCTGCGGTATCGTCTGGAGGACTTACCTTGAGTGCTCGCGAGGCAGTTAGTGCTGTACGTGCCAGAGCAGGAATGCCTGCGTTTCCGACCGGGATGTCAAAAGAAGCATTCGAAAAGAAATATCGTAATGAAAGACGGATAGAGTTTGCTTTTGAAGGCCATCGTTTCTTTGATGTCAGAAGATGGAAAATCCTTGATCAGACAGATAAATTTGTTACCGGGATGAGGATTACTAAAGAAGGCTCAAACTTTACTTTTAGTCGTTTCAAATTTGCCAACAGAAATGCCTGGTCCAACAAGTATTTGTTGTACCCAATAGACCAGGCTGAGGTGGATAAGATGATTAACCTTACCGGACAGAATTGGCAAAACCCAGGGTGGCTTGATTAACAACATCCTAAAAGTTACAATAAGAGCAGTATAGTACAGGTTGCTGGTTATTAAAATAATTAATAGTATTGGTACATTAACTAATAGTTTTTTCACGAAAGCTATTAACACAACCAAATGAAACCATTTATGAATTCAAACATCAGATCTTTTAAGGGTACTGTATGGGGGCACCTTGCCCACTTTGTGATACCGGTATTAATTTTAATAATTTCCGCTTGTTCCAGTACTAACAAAAACATTGCTTTCACTAAAGTTGAGAGTGGGTTTATAGTACCTCCAGATTCAATACAGACCAGTGTGTATTGGTATTGGATTTCAGACAATATCTCTAAACAAGGGGTTATAAACGATTTAAAGGCAATGAAAGCAGTAGGTATAAACCGTGCTTTTATTGGTAATATAGGATTAACCGGAGAAGTTCCCTATGGAAAGGTCAAGTTGTTTTCGGATGAATGGTGGGATATTACCCACACCGCTTTAAAAACAGCTTCGGAATTAGGTATAGAAATAGGAATGTTTAATAGTCCTGGCTGGAGCCAGTCGGGCGGGCCCTGGGTTAAACCTGAACAGGCAATGCGTTACCTGGCATCATCAGAAACTGTGTTCAAAGGGCCTGCAAAGATTTCGCAAAAGCTTAATAAACCTGAAGGAAATTTTCAGGATGTTAAACTACTTGCTTTTAAAGCGCCAAAAGGATATGGAAGCAGTATAGCTGATTTAAAACCTGTTATTACCTCAGATCCGGCTATAAAAAACATTGAAAATATCCTTGATAAAAACCAAAAGACTGAAGCGTTGTTGCCCGGTGGTAAACCTGCTGTTGTTACCATTGCCGCCAAAGAAAATTATACTGCAAGAAGTTTAACCATCTATCCATCAAAAAAGAACATGAGTATGGATGTGAAAATAGAGGCATTGGATAATGGTAATTACCGCGAAATAAAACAGTTTAAGGTCGATCGTAGCAACAATGCATTAAATGTAGGTTTTGCTCAGTTTGCTCCGGTTATCATTTCATTTGATGCAGTAACGTCAAAAGCCTTTCGTCTAACGTTTACCAATACATCCCAAGATGCCAGCATTGCTGAACTGGAAATTTCTTCGGTGCCAAAAGTGGAAAGATTCATCGAAAAAACACTCGCGAAAATGCACCCAACCCCACTTCCTTATTGGCATGAGTATCAGTGGGCACAACAAAAAGAAGTAGCAGATAAGTCATTGCTTGTCGATGAAGGCTCAATAAAAGATATCAGTTCAAATCTATCAGCCGATGGTACACTTACATGGGATGTTCCAGAAGGTGAATGGATTGTAATGCGAACAGGAATGGCACCCACAGGTGTTCAAAATAGCCCCGCATCCCCAGAAGGAACCGGACTAGAGGTAGATAAAATGAACCATGAGCATGTGATAAAACACTTTGATGCATTTATGGGTGAAATACAAAGACGTATTCCAGCCGAAGACCGTAAAACATGGAAAGTTGCAGTTCAGGATAGCTACGAAATGGGCGGTCAAAACTGGACAGATGATTTTATTGCCAAGTTTAAAAAACGGTACGGATATGACCCTATGCCTCTTATACCGGTTATGTATGGGCACGTGGTAGGAAGCCAGGATAAATCAGATCGCTTTCTATGGGACCTGAGAAGATTTGTAGCAGACAATGTTGCTTATGAATATGTTGGCGGATTGCGCGATGTAAGTCACAAACATGGATTAACCATTTGGCTTGAAAATTATGGACACTGGGGTTTTCCTGGAGAATTTCTTCAATACGGAGGACAATCTGATGAAGTGGGTGGAGAGTTTTGGAGCGAAGGTGAACTTGGTAACATAGAGAACAGAGCAGCATCGTCGGCAGCACATATTTATGGTAAAACTAAAGTGTCGGCAGAATCATTTACTGCTGCGGGAAATACCTTTGGGCGTTATCCGGCAATGATGAAACAACGTGGCGATCGCTTCTTTACCGAAGGTATTAATAATACACTACTGCACGTTTATATTCAACAACCATATGAGGATAGAAAACCGGGTGTAAATGCGTGGTTTGGCAATGAGTTTAACCGTTTCAATACCTGGTTTTACGATATGGATATGTTCATTCATTATCTTAAGCGCAGTAATTTCATGCTGCAGCAAGGTAAATATGTTGCAGATGTAGCCTATTTCATTGGAGAGGATGCACCAAAAATGACTGGAATACAGGATCCGAAGCTCCCGGAAGGTTATTCCTTTGATTACATCAATGCAGAGGTAATCATTAACCGGTTAACTGTTAAAGATGGTAAATTTATCCTTCCTGACGGCATGTCTTACCGGGTTTTGGTACTACCTGCACTCGAAACCATGAGGCCGGAATTATTGGAGAAAATAGCAAGTTTGGTAAAAGAAGGTGGAGTAATATTGGGCCCAAAACCAAAACGTTCGCCTAGTTTAGAAAACTACAGCACTGCAGATGACAATGTGAAAAAACTTGCCAACGAAGTGTGGGGAAAAATTGATGGGCAGGGTATTAAAACAAATGAATATGGTAAAGGTCTGGTAATGGATGGCCTTGATTTACAACAGGCATTAGATAAAATAGGAGTGATTCCAGATTTTAAAACCGTTGGTAATGATCTGGCTTTGTACATCCATAGAAAGACGAATGATGGAGAAATCTACTTTGTGTCTAATCAGAGTGATAAACCTATAAGCATTAATCCTGCATTCCGGGTTATCGGAAAAGCACCGGAGTTGTGGAATGCTATTACAGGGAAAATGCGTGATCTTCCAGAGTACAGCTCAACACCAAATACAACATCTGTTCCTTTAAAACTCGATGCATTTGAAAGCGCTTTTATAATCTTCAGAAAAGACCAGGCAGGTAATGCCCCGGCCGAGAAAAAGGTTAATTTCCCTACGCCAATTGATGTAATTAAATTAACTGACCCATGGACGGTTAAATTTGATAAAGAGGGCAGAGGCCCGGAAGAATCTGTGGTATTTAAAACTTTAATAGATTGGTCAAAACACCCAGATAAACGAATAGCTCATTATTCTGGAAGTGCCTTATATAATACTTCGTTTGAGATTAAGAAACCAGCTGCAGGGCAACGTATTTACCTAAACCTCGGTGCAGTTACCGCATTGGCAAAAGTAAAGGTTAACGGTAAAGATGTTGGTGGTGTATGGACACCGCCTTACAAGGTAGATATTACCGAGGCTCTGTTGGAAGGCGAAAATAAGCTCGAAGTAAAAGTGGTTAACACCTGGGTAAACCGATTGATAGGTGATTTAAAATTGCCAGAGGATCAACGTAAAACCTGGTCTTATATCAATCCATACAAAGCAGACAGCCCGTTGCATCCATCAGGGTTAACAGGTCCTGTATCTATTGAAGTAAATCCGTATTAAACACAACATTTATTATGAAGTCATTATCTTATAATAGATCGCTCTTCTTTTTGGCAATAGCGATAGCTATTGCCACTATATTTCAATCGTGCAGCATCAAAAAGAAAGTTCCCCAGGATTATGATGTAGCTGCATTCTATTGGCCTGCCTACCACTATGAACCTAGAGCAGAGTTTTTATTTCCTGAAAAAAAAGGGGAATGGGAGATCATTTATAAAGCACAACCTAAAGAAAAAGGACATGCCCAGCCAAAAGTTCCGCTTTGGGGATATCTGGACGAGGCAAATCCAAAAGATATGGATAAAAAGATCACTGCCGCTGTTGATCACGGAGTGAACACATTTATCTTCGATTGGTATTGGTATGAGGGGAAACCATTCCTTGAAGATTGTATCAACGAAGGCTTTTTGAAAGCCAACAAAGGCAGGATGAAGTTTTACCTGATGTGGGCAAATCATGATGCTACAACTTATTGGGAGCGCAAGAACCCAAAAAAAGATTCAGTGATCTGGAAAGGTAGTGTAGATCGTAAACAATTTAATATTGTGGTAGACCGCGTGATAGAGAAGTACTTCAAAGATCCGGGTTATTACAAGATTGATGGTGCCCCGGTATTCTGTATCTATGAACTTCATACACTCATTGCGGGATTAGGTGGTGCAACGCAAACCAAAGAAGCTTTGGATTACTTCAGAGAAAAGACGATTGCCGCAGGGTTTCCCGGATTGCACTTACAGGGAATTCTTTGGCAGGCCTTACCTTCAAGTATTGCAGGGGTGCCAGGCGAAAAAATTGGAACACAGAATAAAGTTATGGAGTATTTTGGCTTTAACAGTTTAACAAATTACTGCTGGGCACATTTACAAAACCCGGATGGAGATTATGAGAAATGGGCAGATTTGTCTACCAATATGTGGCAAGGATTTAGTAACGATTTTACCATTCCTTATTTTCCTAATCTCACAATAAGTTGGGATGCTAACCCAAGGTTCCCTTATAAAACCGGTTACATAAATAATCCCGCTCCTGAAAAATTTGCAAAGTATGTCGAAAAGGCAAAAGCATTTGCAGATGCACATCCAAAACAACGCAAATTAATTACCATCAATGCCTGGAATGAGTGGTCGGAAGGAAGTTATCTCGAACCTGATACCCTACATAAAATGGGTTATCTGGACGTGTTAAAAAGGGCATTTGTGAAAAAATAAATCCTATGAGGTCTGTTCATTTTATAATACTTTTTGCATTATTGGGTATTGGTTCATCAAGTGCCCAGCCATTCGCCGGAACTGATGACCTGGGCAGAGTTCTTCCTCAAAATAAGGAGGTAGGGAATCCTGGAAAAAAAACTGTTGCCATGTTCTACTTTTTATGGCATGAAACAGCACCGCGCAAATATTGGGATCTCCATGAAATAGTGAATGCACATCCCGAAGTACTTAATGATTTTGATAATCCATATTGGGGAAGTGGGTTAATGTATTACTGGGGGCAACCTATTTATGGATACTACAGTGCAAATGATTATTGGGTGCATTTAAGAAGTATTCAGTTACTAACTGATGCAGGTGTGGATCTTCTTGTAATTGACGCAACAAACCGCTTAACTTATCCAAAACAAGCCGACGTGTTGATGAAGGCCATGAATGCAGTTCGGGCACAGGGTAAAATCCCTCCTAAAATAGTGTTTTATACCAATACCTCATCGGGCGAGACCATGCAGGAAGCCTACAATAATTTTTATAAACCTGATGCTCCATACCGCTACCCCGAGTGCTGGTATTTATTAGATGGTAAACCGCTTATAATTGGAATATCTGCAGAAGCTAAGGGAAAAGACTATGAAAATACTTTCACATACAGAGAATCACAGTGGCCAAACGAACCTCAAAAAATAAACAGCTGGCCATGGATTGAATTTGTAAGACCTCAAAAAACATACAAGAATGCCAAAGGAGAAATAGAAATCATCAATGTTTCAGTTGCACAGCACCCTAATCCAACAGCGGGGATGGGTGGATCGGCATTTTACGGTAACAAAGACAATTGGGGTAGGAGCTACCACAATGGGTCACCCGGAAATCCTGCCACAGATGTAATTTATGGTTACAATTTTCAGGAGCAATGGGACTATGCTATAAAACAAAATACGCCTTTTGTTTATGTTACAGGTTGGAATGAGTGGATAGCCGGAAAATTTCCAAGTAGAGATGACAATCCGGAACACTCATGGTTTTGTGATCAGGCAAGCCCTGAATATAGCAGAGATATTGAGCCTTCGCTTACTGCCGGCCTAAAGGATAACTACTATATGCAATTGGTTGGCAATATAAGAAGGTACAAAGGCGTAGTCGCAAATCCTTCGGCTGGCTTACCCAAAACAATTAAAGGGCTCGGTGATTGGACATCAGTACAGCCCGTTTATAAGGATTATACCGGCGATACTCAGGAACGCGATCATCCAGGTACTCCAATAGAGCCGGCTATTGTTTATACCACTGCAACAGGTAGAAACGATTTTGAGCAGATGAAGATTGCGCGCGACAAAGTAAACATTTACTTTTTTGTTAAAACTGTAGCTGATATCACTACCAATTCAGGCAGTAACTGGATGAGACTATATCTGGATATAGATCGAAGCGCTAAAACAGGCTGGAAAGGATATGATTTTAGAGTTGCAGGGGGAAGTAATTTACAGCAATACATAGATGGAGCATGGAAAGATATACAGACTTTAAAATACGTAGTTAAGGGTAATCAAATGATGGTTACGGTTCCAAGAACCTATCTTAAAAACGTAGCAAAACCCCTCAATTTTGAATTTAAATGGTCTGATAATATGCAGAATGATAACGATCCGCTAGACTGGTATTTAAATGGTGACACAGCACCGGGTGGCCGTTTTAATTTCATATATAGCTCAGCCAATTGATGATGGTTTTAAAAAAAGTTTTCTTATCGGGATTGATTTGCATCACCTTTTATCAGACTAAGGCTCAAGTCTCATCATCAAATGCTGATACATGGGTAGCAAAAGATGCGCTAGGCCGCTCTATTGATCCTGCTAATTATAAAACCCCGCGTAAAGATAAGTATGCCGGAATATTCTATTTCATATGGCAGGGAGCTCACGGCTATGATCAGCATAAAGGAGGCGCTGCTGATGGTGGCGTAATGCCTAAAACACCGGGAGATACGGTTAGTCCATATGACATTACCAAGCTTTTAAAAGCCAATCCAACTGACCCTAAATATGGACCAATTCATGCTTTTCACCATTGGGGCGAGCCTTATTTTGGGTATTATCTTGCCGACGATGAATGGGTGATCCGTAAACATGCTCAAATGTTATCTGATGCTGGTATTGATGTAATTATTCTTGATGTAACCAATGCCGCTATTTATCTGCCACAGGTTACAAAGATTGCCAATACTTATCTTAAAATGCGTGCCGAAGGATTAAGCACACCTTCTATTTCTTTTATTGTAAATAGTGTGCCCAAGCAAACGGTTAATAACCTTTATGAGCAGATTTATAAAAAAGGGCTGTTTAGTAACCTTTGGTTTTTGTGGAAAGGAAAGCCTCTGTTGTTGTGCCCGCCAGAGGCAGTTACACCCGAAATTAATAGTTTCTTTACCACCCGGCATTCCTGGGCCTGGAGTAAAGGTCAGCAATGGTTTGCAGACGGTAAAGACAAATGGCCATGGCTTGATCATTATCCTCAATCTTATGGCTGGCACTATTCAAAAGATAAAGCTGAACAGGTAACCGTTTCTATTGCACAACACCCAATGTCGAACATTGGCAGAAGCTTTCATAATGGCAAAGAGCCAGAAATATTTTCGACTGAAAAAGGACTCTACTTTGAAGAACAATGGAAAAGAGCGCTTGAGTTAGATCCTGAATTTGTATTTGTAACCGGATGGAATGAGTGGGTGGCCATGCGCTTTAACGATGGGGCCTCCAAAACCTTTTTAGGTAAGTCAATTGAAAAGGGAGAAACCTATTTTGTTGATCTTTATAATGCCGAATTTAGCAGAGATGCGGAGCCTGAAAACGGCGTAACCAAAGACAATTATTATTACCAGCTGGTAGATTATGTAAGAAAGTTTAAAGGCACAGGAAAACTTCCCATTTACAAAACCAATACATCAATGAGCATTGATGGGAAATTTAATGATTGGAAAAAGATATCGGCGGTATATAAAGATGATAGAGGAGACACCTTCCATCGCAAACATCCAGGCTGGGGCCGAATAAATGAATATGTAAATAACACAGGTCGCAATGATATTGTAGAATCCAGGATTACTTCAGATCAGCAAAATGTGTACTTCTATGTAAAAACAAAAGATCCATTAACACCATGGGATTCTCCAGATTGGATGCATTTGTTTATCGGTATAAAAGGTGCTGCAAACCAAGGCTGGGAGGGCTTCCAATATGTAGTAAACCAGCGGGTTTTAAGTAATAATACTGCTACGTTACATAACCTTAAAGAAGACGGTAGTATAGGTAAATCATCCGCCATAAAATACAGAACAGACAAAAATGAACTGGAATTGGTTATCCCTAAAAACCAACTTGGCATTATAGGAAACAAGTTTGCATTAGACTTTAAATGGGCTGATAATTCGCCGGTTGATGGAAATGCTATGCATTGGCTTGATAAGGGTGATGCTGCTCCAAATGCACGATTTGCCTACAGGTATATTAAAGAATAAGACCAGCTACTGGACAGTACAGGTTGCCATTCTACTATAATTGTGGTATTTTAAAAAACCAAATGTTAACCAATGAGACGAACTAAAAATATATTTATTGTATTACTATTTCTGTGTTTATCGGGTACGATTTTCGCCTCCAAAATAACAGGTATAACAAGTTCTGTTGTTCCAGGGAATACGAGATGTGAATATCTTATTAACCCGAAGGGATTGGATGAATTGCAACCCCGTTTAAGCTGGACACTTACCGCAACTGATACCGCTGCATTTGGGCAAAAACAAACTGCTTACCGGATCTTAGTTGCATCAACAGAAGGCGGACTTAAACTTAGCAAAGGAGATGTATGGGATTCCGGTTGGGTAAATTCATCAGAAATGCAGCAGATAACCTACAAAGGAAAACCATTTGCATCTGATAAAACCTACTTCTGGAAAGTCTCCGTTAAAGACGAGAAAGGCAAAATCTCGCCATGGAGTAAAACCGCTCACTGGACTACGGGTTTACTTAAATCAACAGACTGGAAAGCAAAATGGATTGGTACAGATCAGATTTTTGATCCTGCTCAGCAAGATTGCAATATCTCCGATCCTTGGCTTCGAAAAACCTTTACACTCAAAACAAAACCAGGAAAGGCAAACATATTTGTAGCCTCTGTAGGTTTCCATGAAATATATGTAAACGGTAAAAAAATAGGTAACGATGTTATGGCCCCAAGCGTAACCGACCATATGAAAAGGGCGCGTTATGTAGCTTACGATATTACACCAGAACTTAAAGCAGGTAAAAACGTAATCACCATCTGGTTGGGAACATCATGGTCTATTTTTGGACCCTACATTGTAAAAGACAGGCCAAATACCCCGATTGTAATTGCTCAGGCTTCAATTTATAGCAATAAAAACACCACCCCGCTATCAAAACCTGAACTGGTTATAGGTACTAATGAAACCTGGAAAACGCATAAAAGCCCTAATAAATTATTAGGCGTATGGGATTCTAACAGAATGGGAGGAGAGATTTGGGATGCAAATAAAGAAGTTGCAAACTGGAACACTACCGCCTGTGATGAAAGCACCTGGGATAAGGCAATAACCTATCATCCTAAACTGATCCTCTCTGCTCAAAAAATAGAACCTAACCGTGTTTTTGATGAAATAAAACCAATTGGAATTGTAGAAAGAAATGATGGGATATACCGTATAGATATGGGTGTGAACTTTGCCGGGTGGACAGAAATTAAAGTAAAAGGTAAGCAAGGGGATACGGTGAAATTTCTATTTTCGGAAAGAGAACAATCCGATATCACTTTCAGCAACCACAGCGCTTTTGTTATTGGGAAAACAGGAGAGGGGACTTTTCATAATCGCTTTAATTATAGCTCAGGTCGTTGGGTTACTATTAAGGGTTTAAAAAGTAAGCCATCACTAAATGATATTCGTGGTTGGATGGTACGTACCAATTACAAAGAAGCTACCACTTTTGAATGTTCAGACCCTTTGCAAAACTGGACATATAATACGATAAAATGGACCTTTCAAAATCTCTCAATAGGAGGGTATATTGTAGACTGCCCTCAGCGTGAAAGACTGGGCTATGGAGGCGATGCACATGCAACTTGCGAAACAGGAATGTTCAATTATCACATGGCCGCATTCTATACCAAATGGATGGAAGACTGGAGAGATGTACAAGGAACAGAATCTCTGGTAGGAAACATGTACGACGAAA
>NZ_CAMLHF010000017.1 GCF_946479715.1 uncultured Pedobacter sp.
CCATTAATAGGCGATTTAAGATTTGCATCGCTTACTTTACGCTGTGAAGCTTGCAGGCGCAATTTTGCGTTTTGAGTTGTTAATTTAGCCTGATCTAATTGCTGTTGGGTTACACCACCAGTTTCATAAGAACTTTTGTATCTGGCTTCATCTCTTAAAGCATTTTGATAGTTTGCTTCTGCAGTTTCTTTGTCAGTATTGATAATTTCAGCATCAACACGGGCTAAAACTTGTCCTTTAGTTACACGATCACCTTCATCTACGTAAATTTTACTCACCCTACCAGCATTTTCTGAAAGGAAATTTAATTCTTGTTTAGGTACGAAGTTTCCATTGACAGCAAAATCCAGATCAACTACTTTCTTTTCTACGGCTGCAATACGAACAGCAACAGCACCACCGCCTTCTGCAATAAAGGCCGTTTTTGCTTCGTTTTTCTTCTTATTGTTGCTTAAAACATAAGCTATTGCGCCAAGGGCGACAACGATTATAACAATTATAATAATTACTCTTTTCATTTCTATTTTGCTAGCGATTTAATATTTCCGTTCGATTTGATTAATTGTATTTCGGCTATTTTGTAATTCAATAAAGCCTGGATATAGCTGTTTTGAGCTTCTGTAAGTGAATTTTCTGTGTCTAGCAGATCCGTTAGGTTCGCCAAACCATTGTTGTAATTGTTTTGCGTGCTTCTGTAAATCTCATCTGCCAGTTCTGCATTTTTCTTTTGTGCATTAATTGTGTTTAAGTTATTACGCAACTGGATTTTAGCATTCTCATAAGCTAAGTTTAATGAGTTTGTTGATTCTCTTCTGTCCTCTCTTGCTTTTTTAATATCAACATCCGCCTGGCGTACTTTTGAACGAGTCAGAAATCCGTTAAAAATTGGCACTTTTAAGGTTAGCCCAATAGCTGATGAACCATAACCAATAGCTTTACTGCTTGTCTTTAAGAAGTCGAAACCTTGGTTTTGACTGGAATAAGTGTAGTTTCCGCTTAAAGATAAGTTAGGATAATATTCCGCTACGTAAGCCTTACGCTGCAGCGATAAAAGTTTGTCCTGGATATCCAAAAGTTTAATTTCCGTTCTATTGTCTAAAGAAATAGAATCTGCAAGTTCAGGTAATTGGGTTACTTCAGTAAGTTCTGTTTTTGGTAAGGTAATGCTAGTACTTACAGGCATTCCCATCGAAAATTTCAACTGGTTTTCCAATTGTGTAATGGCATTTAAGGTTTGTGAACGCTGTGTTTCCAAATTGGTAAGGTTAACCTTGATACGATCAACGTCAATTTTCTTAGCCAAACCATTTTTGTGCTGATTGGAAATGATATTTTCAATAACTTTTACATTTTTGATATTGGTGTCAATTACATTCATTTGCTGTCTGTTTACCAACACCTGGTAATAATTGCCTGCAACCAATTCTATTAATTGCTCTTCTGTAAGCTGAGCAGTAAGGTTATAATACTCCTCACTGGATCTTGCAGCCTGTAAACCTGTAAAAACCTGTTGGTTAAATAATTGTTGCGAAAGTTGGACTCCAGCAGATGAATTCCATTTTTGACCAAATTTAAGCGTCTGCAACTGTCCTCCAAAATCAACAACCTGCTGGCCGATTATGGGATTGTAAGTTAAGCCTGTATTACCTGTAATTTGTGGTAAAGCCTGGGCCCTAACTTCCTGGGTTTTGTATTTTCCCCCGTCAATATCAAGTTTTGCTTTTCGCACATTTGCGCTATTCTGGATGGCGTAATTTAACGCATCTTTTAAGCTTAGCGTTTGTTGTGCACTAACTGTATTTGATAATACCAAGCCCAATAATAATAGGGGGATTGTTTTTATCTGTTTAATAATAGTGTTCATATAATATAATTAGTCGTCTGTTTATTTTAATCCTTTAAGGAATATATTCGAGAGATTTATTTGTTTTTCCAGCATCGCCTTCATTTCTTTTTTGCTTGGAAACAACTCCTTATTGCCATGTAAAATACATAGAGAAGTTATTCCTGCTAAACTCTCAAGATATAGTTCCGCAATTTTGTCAGCATCGTCTACGGCTAGTTCCCCTCTCTCCATTGCTGCTCTGAAGATATCAGCATGGAAATGTTCATTTTTCAATTTCATTTTCATGAAATGTTCTCTTAATTCATCAGAATTTAAGGATGAATCCGGGCTGCCTCCAGATAAATGAAGCATATAGTATTTTTGAAAGAAACGATGTTTAACTTCAATAAAGCCGGTTAAACGTTCTTCAATTGACATCTCAGTTGATTTATCCTTTTCAATTATCTCAAAATAATCAGAGAATATCTTGTCGATAACACCAAATACCAAGCTGTTTTTATCAGGGAAATAATAGTATAATGAAGGTTTTGATACTGACAGATCATCAGCGATTTCATTCATTGTGGTTTTGTTAATACCATAGTGGATAAAACGTTTAATAGCCCCCTCAATTATAGCATCCCTTTTTTTATCAATTTCTACCATTTTACTTTTTTACTTTTTGACTTTTTTAATTCAACAGTCAAAAATACTGCCATTATTTTACTTGAAGAATTTTAGTGTTAAAATCTTGTTAAACTGACAAAATGATGACAAAAAGAAGGTTGTCTGTAAAGAAAGCTGTGGTTGACAGTCTTTTACAGATGCAATAAATACCAATAAAGGTACGGTGGTGACAGGTTATTTGGCCTTTAGACCTGCCAGGAAAATCTCTGCAAGCATCTTCTCTTTTGCAAAAATTTGTTTGAATTGCTCTTTTCCGGGGAACATAATCTTATCTCTGCTAAGGATATTAAAGTGGATACCCGAGAGGGCATCGATAAATATATCTGTAGCCAATTTAGGATCTTCTATTGTTAATTCACCGCTCGCTATTCCTCTGCTAAAAAGAGAACCGATGATAATTGCCTCAAAAGTTCTTGCTCTTTGAAATTTTTCATAAAGGCCTTCTGGTAGTTCAGTGCTGATTACTTGATTTGACTCAAATAAATTATAATATTTCTGAATGTAACCCTGACGTTTTTGGAGTAATTTAAGTACGCCCTCGGTAGCAGTTGTGGTTTTATCGATAGACTTAACCAGATCTCTACTCATAATTTGCATAAGGTGTTCAATGGAACTTACGTAAAGACTTAATTTATCAGGGAAATAGTAATAAAGAAGTGCCTTTGAAAAAGAAATGTCTTTGGCAATTTCTGTCATTGTGGTTTTTGACAACCCATAATGAGCAAACCTTTTTAATGCAGCTTCAATAATTAAAATTCTTTTCTTATCCTGATTTTCCATAGAAATATTAGTGTTCTCCCTTACTGTTCTTGAATTTACTTTAACGCCCTATAATAGTATAATGTGCCTGTTGCGGTAAAATTTCATGAAAAATAGTCAAAATTTTTAAATATTGATTTTAACATGTTTATTACAGGGCTTATCAATTACATTTGTAGTGTTTACTTAATCTGTTGAAACCTGTATGTTAGACGTGCAAAAGAATAAATCATTAAAACCTTACAATACATTTAGTATAGCTGTAGATGCAAATTATTTTGCCGAAATCCTTTCTGAACAAGACCTTAAGGATGTATTAAAATCGGAACTTATTAAACAGCAGAATTTATTGGTTTTAGGCGGAGGGAGCAATGTGTTGTTCACTAAAGATTTTAACGGTCTGGTAGTTAAAATTAGCATTCCAGGGATTTCGAGTATTGAAGATGGAGATGACATTGTTGTAACAGCCGGGGCAGGAGTGGTTTGGAATGATCTAGTAAAGTACTGTGTTCGAAATGGTTTTGCTGGTATTGAAAATCTTAGCCTTATTCCGGGAACTGTGGGAGCATCACCAATACAAAACATAGGTGCTTATGGTGTAGAGTTAAAAGATGTTTTTAAATCTTGTGTGGCTTATGAAATAGCAACATCCGAAAAACGAGTATTCAATTTTGAAGACTGCCATTTTGGATATAGAGATAGTGTTTTTAAAAATGAACTGAAAGGTCAGTATATAATTACATCTGTTAGCTTTAAATTAAGTAAATCTGCAAAAATTAATACCCAATACGGAGCCATACAGGACGAGTTAAATAATAAAGGTATTGCAGTTCCTACAATTGCGGATATTTCTAATGTTGTTTCTGAAATAAGGGTTGCCAAACTGCCTGATCCTTCTACAATTGGGAATGCTGGAAGTTTCTTTAAAAACCCTGTTATTACCAGGAATGAATTCGAAATGGTGAAATCTGAACATCCGAATGTGGTTCATTATCCAGCTCTGGATGGTAAAGTAAAACTTGCAGCAGGCTGGTTAATAGAACAATGCGGGTTTAAGGGTGTTGTAGTTGGACAAACAGGTACATGGAAGAACCAAGCATTGGTGTTGGTAAATCATGGCAATGCTACTGGGACGGAAGTGTATAGTTTTTCAGAACAAATTATAAATGATGTGAATGCCAAATTTGGCGTTCAATTAGAAAGAGAAGTAAATATTCTGTGACAACGTTCAATTCGCTACTGTAGGCATCGAAAATTAATTTCATAACATAGGGATCTATTTTTTGGTACATATGTTGTATATGTTTTGGAGTGTAAGATTAAACAAACTGGTGAGCGCCACTCATAAAACTCTGTTTGTTTGCTTTTTTAACCCAAAACTTAAAACATTATGACAAAAAATGAATTCAACCTCAAATTAAATGACCACTCGGTCTCTTTACAGTCATTCGCTTTAAATTTTACCAAAGATATTGAAGATGCAAACGACTTGGTTCAGGATACTATGTTGAAGGCTGTAACTTACTATAGTAAGTTTAAAGAAGGAACAAATCTTAAAGGATGGTTATTTACCATAATGAAAAATACCTTTATTAATAATTATCGTCGTTTGGTAAAAACAAATGCGTTAATTACTAAATCGGATGATATTTCCTCTGCAAATCTTCATTACAGCGCTTCGAGAAATACCAGTGATAGCAAGTTTGTAATAGGTGATATTAATAAAGCTTTAGCTACTTTGCAGCCAGAATATCATATTCCATTTGTTAAGTATTTTGAGGGATATAAATACCACGAAATTGCTGAAATGCTGAATATTCCAATTGGCACTGTAAAAACCAGAATACATGTTGCCCGTCAGATTTTAAAGAAATATTTAAAAACATATTCTAAGGACGTCCTTGGAGCAGAAATTGTTTAAAAGATTAACCCATAAAAAAAGGGCGCATTTATGCGCCCTTTTTTTATGGGTTAATCTTATTTTTCTACAAAGGCCTTTAAATTCGCTAAGCCTTTTTCATAATCTTTTCCGATCATAGAGTCGTATGCCAGCGACATCCATCTGGAGAAAATAGATGTATTTTCACCTCTAAAGTCCCATGTCACCTTTGTGCCACCATTAGCTGTGGGCTCAAAGTAGAATGAGGTAATTGCTGTACTTTGGAAAGGTTTAATAAATTCCAGTTTTTCGTCGATCTGCTTGTTTGGGTTAAGCTTTTCAATTGTAATACTTCCGGTTCCGACCTCTTTTCCTTCCCAGCTAAACTTAGACCCAACAGAAACACCATCGCCTGTTACGGTATGTTTGGCTGCCTTATCCATTTGCATCCATGGATTCCATAAGCCGAAATCGTTAAAATTTAGTGTTTTTTGATAAGCTATACTGTCGGGTTTATTAATTTCAATGGATCTGCTTACACTGTAAGTTTTTGGAAGAAAGAAACCAATGATAAAGAAGAGGGCAATGATTACTACAATAATGCCCGCTAAGACTTTAATTATTTTCATTTTTATTTGTTTTGGTTACTTAAAATTAACTTAAAAAGTTTTATTGGGCAAACAATTAATTCTTAGAATATATAGATAGGGGATAAGGTTGTTTAACTGGGTCAAAATCATATTTTTGAGGCTGAATTTATTTCTATACATGAGTTACTATTATTTATTGATCAATCTGGCGCTGCTTCTTTTATCCTTTTTGTTGGCTTTGGATAAAAAGGCCAGCCCAATAAAGAGTTGGAAGTCAATGATTCCGGCGGTACTGGCTTCAGGATTATTCTTTTCAGTTGTTGCATTGATCTTTAATCAATTTAAGGTATCCGTATATGATTCAGGGTATACTACTGGAGCGCAAATTCTTCAATTACCAATTGAAGAAATCTTGTTTCACTTTATACTGGCCTTTACCGGGTTAAATGTTTATGTGGTGTTGAATGCGCGTTTTCCGAAGAATAATCTGGAGAAATTTAGCTTGTCTTTCAGTAACTTACTTCTAGGAGTGCTCTTTGCAATGTTGTTTTTTACATACACTAAATTATATAGTGTCGTTACTTTTTCTGTGTTGTTCGTGTTGCTTTTTTATGTAGAGTATGTAAACAAGCTTAGGTTCATGTATAGGTTTTACAGAATCTATGTGGCGCTGCTTATTCCTTTTTATGTGTTATTTATGCTGATTGATGGGGTGTCAGTTCCATTTGAGTGGTTCTTTTACCTCATGAGTATTCTTCTGTTAAGTGTTTACTTATTTGAAGTGGTTAAAAGTAAAAGCAAAGCATAATGGAGCTGCCAATTTATACAAAGCAACAGCTTGCATTGCGGAATGGGCAGGATAAACCACAGATATGGGTTGCTTACAGAGGTATTATTTATGATGTAACAGATAGCCGGCTATGGAGAAATGGCAAGCATTATGAACATTGGGCAGGGCAGGATCTAACAGATGAGCTGCCAGACGCACCTCATACAGAAACCGTATTTGAGAAATTTACAGCAATAGGTAAATTAAGTACATAAAGAAATACTTATAAGAGTATTTCTTTATGTACTTAAGATTAAGTTTTATGATTCTATTGTGAATGAACTTAGGGTTACAAATTCCTGAACACGTGCTGCAACTTCTTCTGAGGTTAGGTTAATGATTTTTTCTGTTCCAAATTTCTCTACGCAGAAAGAAGCGAGGGCCGAACCAAAGATTATTGCATTCTTCATATTGTTGAAGTTTACTGTTCCTACTTTAGCCATGTAACCTATAAATCCACCTGCAAATGTATCTCCTGCACCAGTTGGATCAAATACCTCTGCCAATGGCAATGCCGGAGCTGAGAAAATTTTATCCTCATGAAATAATAAGGCACCATGTTCACCTTTTTTGATGATCAGGTATTTAGGACCCATCGCTAAAATTTTCTGTGAAGCTTTAACTAATGAATATTCTCCAGATAGTTGACGGGCCTCTTCATCATTGATGGTAAGAACATCTACCATTTTTAGCGTTTCTAAAAGATCTGGCATCATAATGTCCATCCAAAAGTTCATTGTATCTAAAACAATTAGCTTGGGTCTGTTTTTTAGACGTTTGATGACAGTTTGCTGCACAATTGGGGTAAGGTTACCTAGCATTAAGTATTCGCAGTCCTGGTAGCTCTCAGGGATAATGGGGTCGAAACTTTCTAGTACATTAAGTTCAGTAACTAGAGTGTCGCGACTATTCATGTCGTTGTGATATTTTCCAGACCAAAAGAAAGACTTTTCTCCTTCTTTTATTTGCAGTCCTTCGGTATCGATCCCATGTTCGGTAAACGTATCTATGTCCTCTTTATGGAAATCGTCGCCCACAACACCAACAATTTTTACTTTATTGTAGAAGTAAGAAGCGGCTAAACTTGCATAAGTTGCGGCACCACCTACTATTTTATCTGTCTTTCCGAAGGGAGTTTCGATCGCGTCAAAAGCTACAGTACCTATGATTATCAGGCTCATATGAAATAATTGATTTTTTTTTAAATTTTTTCTCTGCAAATATTGCATAAATAAATTAAAACCCCTAATATTGCATTCCCAAAACGAACAAGATATTATGTTCCTAGGAACTCATCAGAAGCGTTTTTTGGAAGACCAGACTCCTTCTTAGCTCAGCTGGTTAGAGCATCTGACTGTTAATCAGAGGGTCGCTGGTTCGAGCCCAGCAGAGGGAGCAGAATTAAAAAGCCTTTCAGTGAAAACTGAAAGGCTTTTTTTTATCCCCCAGCTACATTATTTTCTATTCGCTTTCTCAGTTAATGGCTTTATAGCCAGTATCATCAAAATACAAAGTGTGGTATTTCAGCCCCCCTAAATTCTAACAAAAACTTTAAACATTAAAATGTTATTAGCAATTTGCAATTAATGAAAGGAGAAGACCTGATATAATAACCACATTCAGAATAAGATATAAACATGAATACCACCATGAATATATGTTGGTTTAACAAACTGCAATTTGTCATTCGCAAACCATAAAAAACCTCAACCATGAAAAACCTAGAAACATTTAATTTATCGGTTCCTCCGTCAGTGTTGGATGATCTGAAAGATCGTTTAAAAAATACCCGTTGGGCGGGTGAAGCAGAAGGCTCGGGCTGGAACTTTGGCACAAGTGAAACTTATCTTAAAGAATTAGTAGATTATTGGATCAATAAGTACGATTGGCGCAAACAAGAAGCGGAGCTTAATAGATACCCACAATATACTGCAGATGTAAATGGTGTGCAAATTCATTTTCAATACATCAAGGGGAAAAGCAAAGATTCCAGGCCCCTTCTGTTGACCCACGGATGGCCGGATAGCTATTATCGTTTTCACAAAATCATTCCACTACTAACCGAAGGCGATCAAAGTTTTGATCTGATCATTCCATCCATTCCAGGCTTCGGATTCTCTGAAAAAATTGCAGTCGCCAATGAAGCAGTCGCCGATTTATGGAAAGTATTGATGACCGAAAATCTTGGTTATCCTAAATTTTATGCAGCCGGAGGCGATGTAGGTATGAGCGTTACTAAGGCCCTGGCATCTAAATATCCAGAAGTAGTTGCTGGGGTACATTTTACAGATGTTGGTTATCCTATGGGACAGGAGGATCCCAATACTATGACAGAAGCCGAAAAGCAATTTGCGCAATTTGTGCAACAGTGGTGGTACACCGAAGGTGCATATGCTATGGTACAATCTACCAAACCACAATCGCTAGCCTACGGTTTAAACGATTCACCTGCTGCACTAGCCGCCTGGATACTCAGTTTCGGTAATGCTGGGGCTTCTCCTGAGATTTTAGAAAAGGCGTTTGGTGGAAGGGATGAGCTGCTCACTAACATCATGATCTATTGGGTAACACAAACTATAGCTACTTCTGTTAGGATGTACAAAATGGATGCTATAGCTCAATGGAGCGGTGCAGAACCATTGCGGAAAAGTAATGTGCCCGCAGGTGTGGCCGTATTCCCAAGAGAAGCGCAATTCCCTAAAGAATGGGCAGAACGTTTTGTGCATGTGGTTAGCTTTAGGGAAATGAAGGAAGGAGGACATTTTGCAGCTCTGGAGGTACCAGATATTTTTGCGGAAGAATTAAGAGATTTCTTTTACAGTATTGCTTAGTAGGTGCCAATGAAAGAGATAACATTTTGGGAAAAGTATTGTATGATATAATTAAAATCCCTAATATTGCATTCCCAAAACGCATAGGTTATGCGCTCTTAACGACGGATAAGAAGCGTTTTTGGAAGACCAGACTCCTTCTTAGCTCAGCTGGTTAGAGCATCTGACTGTTAATCAGAGGGTCGCTGGTTCGAGCCCAGCAGAGGGAGCAGAATTAAAAAGCCCATTTCTTAATTGGAATGGGCTTTTTTGTGGAATATATCTATGGAGCTATCAGCGGCACCGGGCGATCTTGGTATCTTTTAACGATGATCTGTTTTCTCTTAACACCCAGGTGTCCTTGTAAATCAGCTCCTTCAATAATCACAGTATAAGTTCCAGGGTTATCTGCTGCATAGAAGTCAATTGTTGCTTTCCCGTCCTTATCAGTGATAATATTTGGCGCCCAATATATTGTTGAGCGTATATCAGACATATCAGTGATGCTGCGTGCAGTATACTTAGGGCTATAAAACTCCTTTGGGGTAATAAAAGGCATGGGTTTGTACAAATAAGTACCAGTACTCTTTTTCATAAATGGTCCTTTTCCGCCACGGGTAGTTACTTCAATAAAGGCATGATCCCATGGTACATCCAGGGGTTTGAGATAGGTACTGGTATAACTCATTTGATACCTGCCACTTACCATTACCTCGATTCCCTTAATTTCTTCAGCATCGTAGTAATCAAAGATGTCTTTTAGGTACTGATATATTGGTGTTTCCGGCAAAATAAAAAATTCAGTATTTATCCCATCAATAATCAGATGGACAAACATACTGTGTACTTTATAATGGAGTTGTCCCGTTTTGTCGGCCTTTACCCCAAATCCCCTAACATTCTTACTCAGGAGGTCCCCGAGTGTTGTTCTCCCGGCTTTATTTAACTGTTCTTCATCAATGATGATATCTGCACCGCCGGGCCCATTTAAGTTTTTGGAATCTTTGATAACCTTTTTTGCATTAATAATTACCTCTTTAAGCAAATTACCTCCAGTAACGCGTAATTGTTCTTTTTTTAGTGTCACCCGATTATTAACGGTTAAATAGGTGCTGGTATCAATATTTACAAACCATGGGACGATCGAATTGGTTGCTGGTGAGAAAACAGGGACTTTAAATTCATCCATTTCAATGCCTACATTAAAGCTTTTTCCTCTCTTGTTTTTTGCGCTTATAAAGTAGGAAGGGGTATCAATTGGAGAAACGCCTTTAAAAATAAAATTTCCTTTATCATCAGTAATTTCCTCCAGTACAAGTAATGGTTTTTTTGAGAATAATGTTATTGCCGATTTCACAACAGGTTTGTTGAAAACGTTGGTGACTTTGCCTTTAATTAAAAACTCTTCCTCACTGGCGTATGGCAATGGGTTAACAGGCTTGAAGGTCTGGCTCCAATCGTAACCTGCCCAGCCTTGAGCCATCAATAAATGATTAAGATGCTGCCATTTTTCAGGATGGGTTGCCGCATTGTCGTAATAGCCGGGATCTTCTATATTACCTTTTAAATCTGAAGTTAATAGCATATAGCTTAGTATTGAACGTTCTGCAATACTGTCTTTTTTAACCTGCCCGTTATCCGTTACCGCAAGTGAAAAACTGCCTTGTACAGGCTTCCCTAAATTGTCGGTCACTTTCATATTTAAAGATATACTGTCCCTTTGTTTGTATTCACTTTTAGCTGATTCCAATTGGATGTTCAGCTGATCATCATGATCGTTGTAAAACATACGCTCATTTAGCCCCATTTTGTTCTCGTTCATTAAAATTAGACGAACTATCCCACTCGGAAAGAGCTGCTTATTTAAAGTAAACCTGAGCTGTCCTTTGCTAAATTTAGCCACTGCAGCCCAGCAAATTATATTTCTGGCCATACCAACTAGATAATATGTTTGATTGGTTGCAACTATATCCGGCGTTGGTGTAAGTGTTATATCACAAGAATCACTTTTAAATCGATTAGTGACATTTAAGGTTACGCCGCTACTTTCAACAGATGGGAGTTGATAGGTCTGATATTTCCCATCAGGCAATTGTATTCTGGCCGTATAGATTTCAGCATTTTCAGGTAAGAGATTAAATGTACCTATTCCTGCATGTGTAGTCTTAAAAGATGTAATTTCCTGCTGTTTGTTGTTGTAAATTTTTCCTGATACAGCTGCACCGTATCCATCTTCGTTTAAGGCTTTAAATGCAATATTAGTTTGCTGACCCGCAACTAGCTTTCCTCCCTCGGGCATAAACTGGAGGTCTACTTTTTCTGGCCGGTTTAATATAACAGGGATCGAAATCTTACGACTACCCTGGCTTTTGCGTAAATCCTGCACATCCAATGAGATATTTTTTGTCGATGTCTTTTCGGGCAAATCGAAACTTAACTTTAAAGCACCATCTAAACTGGTTTCAACTTTGTCTTTAAACCATGTTCTTCTTCCATCCGTAACACTAAGTTGCATTTCTCTTAACCCTACAGGAGCTTTGTCAAACTGAGTGATCTTTAACCCCATCTCAATTTTGTCCTTGTTACTGTCCTTTATTAAATGTGCATTATAATTGATCAGCCATTCTGATCCGGCATCTGTGCTAACATAAAAATGTTTCTTAAAAAGGTAACTCTCCTCAAAGTTTCTCATCCAATTGGTGTATCCTGTTATAGTATACCCTCCTTGCATTAGATCTTGGGCTAATCCTATGTAACCATATGCCATTCCGTGGTTTACAGGAACCATAATTCGCTGTATAAGTCGGTTGCTGTCATTTGAAAGTTCCAGATAAAGTACACCGCTTTTATTAGAATGGGTCAAAAAGGAAGCATTCAGTAAATAAGCTTTGAACCACAAGGTGTCTCCGGCGAGATAGGATGGTTTGTCAGTTTGCAAGTAAAGCTTTTCTATGGAAAGACTTTCATTTTGTGTATTGAGCTTAGCAATGATCTGACTTAGATTTTGTTTGGAAAGCACCTGAGAGCAGCTTGGCGAAATGTTGAAAAGGTTAAGCAAGGCACAAATAAAAATACTTATTATAATATGAATGGCTTTGGTTTTCATAGTTCGAGTATCCGGTTAAGATGAGTTAATCTCTTATAAAGATACTGATAGAGAATGTTTTTTAAAAGGGGCGATAGGAGCCCGGGTTAAAAGAGATGTCCAAAAAGGCAAAGTCGTCATCTCCGCGACTTTTGCCTTTTTGGACACCTTCTTTTAAATAACTTACCAGCTGGTTTAAAGTTTAACCGTTGCTGGTAAGTATTTGGCGATCAGATCTTCGTAATAAGGTTTAAGTTCTGATACAACGGGAGGCTTAGGACTTTTCGAATATAAATCGTAAGGGTTAAACTTGTCAACCCATTTAAACATTTCCTGATCGTGAGCGCTTAACAGGTGATCGTAAGCGTGTTCGCGGTGCTGTGAGTAAAACGAGTGGTAGCGAATCATGTACAAAGCGGGTTCCGGGAGGTAATCTTTAGTGATGTGGTACAGATACTCATCGTGTCCCCATGACATATGTATGTTATCAAGTCCGCATTGGTGCGTATACACGCCATATTTAGTGTTATAGCGTTCATCTGTGCTATCCGGATTTGCTGAAAAGAAATCGGGATACACAATTTTATCTGAGAACTTACAGCCTACAGGGAATGAATCGCCAACAACGTTCCACTGAGGTTCTCCAAAAAGGCATAACACTTTACCAAGATCATGTATAAAACCGGTTAAAACAAACCAATCCGGATGGCCGTCGGCACGAATCGCTTCAGCGGTTTGCAATAGATGTTGTAACTGATCAAGCGATGTGTCAGGATCTGAATCATCAATTAATGTATTCAGGTATTCCATTGCGGCCCACCATGGCATCTCTTTTTTATCAAACTGTAAAAAGTTAGCCTTTTTTGCAAGTACATTGCCATAGGTTTGGTACTTGTGATTCAAGCGATAGAATTCGCGTACTGAATCATTTTCCGGGCTATCGTAATTTCTAAATTCTTCTTTCTTTTTTTCAGGTACACCGGGTTCCGGGTATCTTTTTAATACATCGTCCTCCCACACATCGAGGCTAGACAACGGAGATAGTTCCTCTTTTCTTGACTCTTTCATAATGCTTAATTTTTTATAGTTAATTATTTATTCTATTTTTTTTACCAAAACACTGTATATAAAGCAGTAAGTATGCCCATAATAAGAATAGAACCTATGGCAAAACTAGTGCTGATCTTAAACATAGAGGTGTCTACTTCAATTGCATTTTCACTGGCGATTTTTTGAGGCCTGCTCAAACTGATCACAATCATCAGGATCACAATGACTACAAAGTCAATAGCCATTCTGTCTAGGAAAGGATAATCCGGAAAGGCCCCATTTGTCCAAACAGGAAGAAACTTTAACACAGTTGAAAGTGGAATTGTAATCAGCGCTCCCGTCATAGCTGCCGCAGTTGTTGTGCGTTTCCAATAAAAGCCCAGCAAGAATATGGCCAGTACTCCTGGTGAAATAAAGCCCACATATTCCTGGATAAACTGGTAGGCCTGATCAAGTGATTTTAAGGATGGTGTAACAATCGCGGCAACCAGCATAGAAATCACAACTGCCCATCGGCCAACATTCACCATCTTTTTATCAGACGCTGTTTTGTTGAAGTATTTTTTATAAATGTCAAGCGAAAAAATTGTGGATATACTGTTTGCTTTACCTGCCAATGAAGCAACAATGGCTGCTGTAAGGGCAGCAAATGCCACACCTTTTAAACCTGCCGGTAATAAATTCATTAAGGTTGGGTAAGCATGATCAGGTTTCAATACACCCGCATCCGACATCTCCGTAACAAATAAGCCTTTATTATGAAGCACATACATCACAATTCCTGGAAGGACGGCAATTACCGGTACTAGTAATTTTAAAAAAGCTGCGAATAAAATACCCTTACGTGCCGTATTTAAATCAGCACCTAATGCACGCTGTACGATGTACTGATTACAGCCCCAGTATGCCAGATTGTTAATCAGCATACCGCCAATTAGTACAGATAACCCTGGCAGTTCCTTATAGTATTTATCAGATGAATCAAATATCATGTGAAAATGATCTGGAGCCTCCTTTCTTAAGATAGACAAGCCCTTAAAAATATCCTCGCCAAATCCATATTCTCTGGAAAGTAAAGAAAGGGCAAGATAAGTGGTAATCAAACCGCCAAAGATCAGGACCAAAACCTGGATCACATCGGTATAGCCAATAACTTTCATTCCTCCTAAAGTGACCACCATGGAAAAGATGCTGAGTCCCACGATGCTCCACTCGAAGCTGATGGGTGATATAGAAGAGATGGCTAATGCACCCAGATAAATGATAGAAGTAAGATTCACAAAAACGTATACCAACAACCAGAATACAGCCATAATGGTGCTTACTTGGTCATTATACCGCTTTGATAAGAACTGCGGCATGGTAAAGATCTTGTTCTTTAGGTATACCGGGATGATAAAAATAGCCACAATGATCAGTGTTGCGGCTGCCATCCACTCGTAAGAAGCAATGGCAAGACCCAGTGCAAAGCCAGAGCCTGACATCCCAATGAAATGCTCTGCAGAAATATTTGAAGCAATCAGTGATGCCCCGATAGCCCACCAGGTGAGCGAACCCTCTGCCAGGAAAAAATCCTTCGCGCTACTGGATGTAGTTTTTTTCTTATGATAAATGTAATAGCCATAGGCGGCTATCGCAATAAAATAAATAAAGAAAACTACATAATCGGCTATATCAAGATGATTCATATTTGGTTTGCGCTAAATCAGTTTCCCTCATATAAATGAGTTAAATTAATTATATTACATTTGGTTAAAAGCAAAACCTTAGGGTGGTCTCACTTATCAAAGCTGTATATAAAAATATTAATTCTAAGATTAAGCGGACATTTTATTTACGAATACGTTTAAGTAAAAACATCACCATTATTGGCAAAAACTTTCAAATTCAAATGTAAATGAAGGGAACTGTAACAGTAAAAACGCTAGCTAAAGAATTAAATATATCTATTGCCACTGTTTCAAAAGCATTAAATGACAGTTATGAAATTAGTTTGGAAACCAAGCAAAAGGTTTGGGACCTGGCTAAGAAATTAAAGTATGAACGTAACCCGTCTGCCAGTAACCTCCGCAGTCATAAAACAAAAACTATAGCTGTTATTATTCCCGAGATTGCTAATAATTTCTTCTCATTGGCCATAAACGGGATTGAAGAAATAGCCAGAAAACGTGATTATCATGTATTGATCTATCAAACCCACGAAAACAGTGAAATAGAAATTGCTTTTACTGATAGCCTTTTAAGCGGCAGGGTAGACGGGATATTGATCTCGGTTTCGAGTAATACAAACAACAAGGAGCATTTTAGAGAGTTAGTTAAGAAAATACCCGTTGTTTTCTTTGATAGGGTTTTTGAAGATATAGATGCCGTAAAAATAACTACAGATGATTATGAAAGTGCTTACAATGCAACATGTCATTTAATAGAATGTGGTTGTAAAAAGATTGCTTATCTATTTGCACTTAATAACCTGGTAACGGGTAAAAATAGGTTTACCGGATATCAGAAAGCATTAGAAAAGTATAATATGATTTATACAAATGAGATGATTGTTCACTATGATAAAAACACCAGTAAGAATTATGAAAATATAAAAGCGATGGTGTCTGGTCAGAAACCTGATGCTATTATCTCTTCTATTGAGGATCTTGCTTTGCCTTGTTACTATGTTGCCCGCGAGTTAAATCTAAATATTCCGAAGGATCTAAAAATTATTAGCTTTTCCAATCTTAACACTGCGCCACTTTTAAATCCATCTCTTACTACAATTGAACAACCTGCTTTTGAAATTGGAAAAGAAGCCGCTGGTATTTTATTCAAAATATTAGATAAAAAGTATTTTGAACCAAATGAAAACCACATCTTAAAATCCAACTTGATTAAGCGCGAATCAACATCTTGCGGCTAGTTTGTTCGTTTCTGTTTATTGTATTGATTAACAAGAATAAATAAGATCTGATCACGTAAATATTCCTTAGATTTTCTTAACATTGTCTTAATCTAAATTAACCAAATGGAGAATAAGCTCTTGCATCATTTATTATGGGAACGTATCAGGGGAGGTGATAATGGTGCATTTTTTGATCTTTATAAAGCACTTTATTATGATCTGGTTAATTTTGGTATCCGTGTTTGCGGTGATGCAGAAACATCAGGGGAGGCAACCGACCAGGTATTTATTACCATATGGGAAAAGCATGAGCAACTAAACAGAGTTGATAATGTGCCCGCTTATCTGCGTACATTTTTAAAACGTAAGATTTTACGCCTGTTGGAGCGTAAGCGCAAAATTAATGATGCCTTGCAAAATGCAGGTGCAGAGGGCGAGTGGATGGAGATGTCGTACGAAGAGTTTATAGTAAAAGTTCAGACCGATGAACTGGTGCGATATAAACTGAAAAATGCCTTGGAGAAATTGACCTTCAGGCAAAAACAATTAATTCATCTAAAATTCTTTGACGGATTGAGCTATGAACAAATAGCTGATCAAACTCATCAAACTATTAAAACCGCTTACAATACAGTTTATGATGCGCTTAAGATATTGCGCAAAGAGTTGAAAGACTGATAAAATAGCCGAGATGACGGGGGTGTGCTATATCGCTGACTGGATCATAAAAAGTACGTAATTAACATGTGAAATCACGTCATTAAGCAATGTTATTCGTGTAAAGTAAAAAAAAGTAAAATTTTCTTAGGAAAAACATGACATTTTAGGCACTGATATTATAAAAGCCAAATGTTATGATAGATCGTAGTCTTTTCAATGTTGAAGACTTTTTAGTAGATAATACCTTCCAGCTATATTGTGCCGGAACAGATAAACTTTGTATTACCTACTGGGAAAATTATATTAAAGCACATCCTGAGCAAGAGACTGTTATTGCCGAAGCAAAACGTTTGTACGTGATATTAAGTGGGAATAAGAAACCACTGAATAAACAGGTAAATCTCTTGAAAAATAATATTGAACCTCAAAATGAGGCAGGTATTATCCCTATCCATAAAAATTATATGTGGCTGAAAATTGCAGCGGCAGTTCTGCTAATGGTAGGCGTTGCGGTTATCTTTAAAAATAACCCTAAAGAAAATATCTCAAACGCTGGTTTGGTTACCCATTTTAGTACAAAAGGTGGCGAAAAGAAAAAAATCACTCTATCGGATGGTTCTGTGATTTTGCTTAATGCCAAAAGTGTATTAACACTGGATAAGAATTTTAATCAAACAAACAGGGAGGTTAATTTAGTTGGAGAGGCCTTTTTTGATGTTACCCACAATAAGAATAAGCCCTTTAAGGTACATACCGAGGATTTTGATATCAATGTGCTTGGTACCTCTTTTAATGTTAAAATATACCCGGGAGAAGCAACATCTGAAACGGTCCTGATTAAAGGCTTGATTGTGATGGAGGGGAAAGGAACCAAGGGGAGCTCTATAACTTTAAGGCCAAGTCAGAAAGTTACTTTTTATAAAAAAGCTGAAGAACTGCCTAGTAATATCAAACCACAAAAACCTTCAGTTGTACATCCGCAAATAGCTATTAATCAATATACCAAAGTTAACGACAGCACAATTGTAGAAATGGCCTGGACACAAAATAGGTTGGAGATTTTAGATCAAACTTTTGCTGAAGTTAAAGGTGATTTGGAAAGATGGTACAATGTAGAGATCATTTTCAATGATCGTGAAGTAGAGAGATATCGTTTTACAGCAACGTTTAAAGATGAAAATATAGAGCAGGCATTAAAAGCATTTCAAGGAGCAGAACATTTTAAATATGAAATAAAAGGGAATCAAGTTACCATATCTAAATAATTAGAAAGGGACGGTGTTGACGCACCGCCCCAATAATTTTTTTGATATAAGCACTGGCAGTTTTATGCGCAAACAGATTGCTGCCAAATACTAAAGCAACCAAAAAAACAAAAATATGATTAATTATTACTTACTGCAAGTGCGTCCCAATGTCAGGACGTTCTTAAAATTCATTATTTTAATGAAATTAACCTGTATTATAATTTTTATTACATGTCTCAATGTTTCGGCATCTGTCTTTTCTCAGCAAAAGATATCACTAGATGTTACCAAGACGAAATTGGGCAAAGTTTTGAAGATTATTGAAGAGCAAAGTGATTATCATTTTGTGTACAGTTCGGCAAATGTTCCTATAAATAAGGATATAACATTGTCGGTAAAAAATACTTTAGTTACAGATGTTTTAGCTGTAATATTTAACAATACCAACTTAAATTATTCTGTTTCCGGTGCAGGGCTGATTGTAATTAGCCGGAAAAAAGACATTAAAGTCAGTGGTACAGTCAAAGATTCTAATGGTGGTCCTTTACCGGGGGCTACTGTTCGAATCAAAGGAAGCGGTGCAGGAACATCAACCGATATAAATGGTAAATTCTCAATATCTGCCCTGCCAAATGCAATTCTTGTAGTTTCATATGCTGGTTTCCAAACAAGAGAAATAGCCGTTGATGGTAAAACAGACTTACAAGTTGTATTAACAGAAGACACCAAATTGTTAAACGAGGTTGTGGTGACAGCTTTGGGTATTAAAAAGGAACGCAGGGCACTGGGGTATTCTGTTTCTCAGGTTCAGGGCGAATCTTTAACACAAGCCAGAGAAAACAATGTAGCAAATGCCCTGGTGGGTAAAGTTGCGGGTCTGGACATCAGCTCAACTTCAGGCGGTGCAGGTGCAGCTACAAGTGTTACCATTCGTGGTGTATCCAGCCTTAGCCAAAGTAATCAGCCACTGTATGTAATTAATGGCGTGCCAATGGAAAATAAGCCTACAGGTTTAAACAACATTAATCCAAATGGGAACTCAGGTAGCCAATGGGACAATGCTCCGGATCTGGGAGACGCGGTGGGTAACTTAAATCCTGATGATATTGAAAGTATCTCTGTATTGAAAGGTGCAGCCGCATCAGCACTTTATGGTTCAAGAGCTAAAGCAGGTGTTATTCTTATTACAACTAAAAGTGGTAAAGGAAATAGCGTTGACTTTAATAGTAATTACGTGATAGAGCAAATCATGGACAGAACCGACTGGCAGTATGTATATGGGCAGGGGGCCAACGGTACAAAACCATTAGACAAGGCTGCGGCCGCGCAAGTTGGTGGGTCAAGTTGGGGTGCAAAATTAGACGGAACCAGCGTGGTTCAGTTTGATGGTGTTTCAAGACCGTATTCGGCGCAGCGTAATAATATAAAGGATTTTTATGGTAATGGCGGAACATGGTCTAATACGCTTGCCTTAAACAAAACATTTGAAGGGGGTGCAATCCGCTTTTCTGCTAATGATGTAAATAACAATTCTGTAGTTCCAAATTCAGGTCTGAATAGACAATCATTTAATTTGGTGGGTACATTTGAGCCAGTTAAACGCTTAAACATTGATGCACGCTCTAATTATATCTTGGAGCAGGCTAAAAATAGGCCAATGGTATCAGACGGTGCCGGTAATGCCAATTATAATGTGGTGTTTTTACCCACCAGTGTTAGCGTAAATGATCTAAAGCCAGGGAAAGATGCAGATGGAAATGAATTAAAGTATAATACTGGAAATGCATTTGCTACCAATCCATGGTTTGCTGCAAACGAATTTGTGAATGACACTAAACGCGAGAGGTTAATTAGCTCTTTCAATGCACGCTATACTTTTGATAACGGTCTGTTTATTCAGGGCCGAGCAGGTCGTGATGCTTATTCTGATACTTATAAAAATGTAGTGCCATCAGGAACTGCGTATTATGAACCAGGCAAAATTGCTGAGCAGCAGACCAAGTTTGCAGACGTTAATGCCGATTTATTAATGGGAAAATCATTTACTGTAGGTGATGAGTTTACTGTTACTCCAAATGTTGGGGCAAGTTTCAGAAATACCAGGATTAATCAAACAACAAATAATGGGACTAATTTTGCAGTATTTGGGGTTTACAATATCTTAAATGCTAAAAATAAATCAGTTGGGCATGTAGAGACGGAGTCAGAAACTCACTCGTTGTATGGCACTTTAGAACTTTCTTATAGAGATGTACTTTATTTAACCGGTAGCGGACGATCAGACTGGTTTTCTACACTTGCTACTCCTGGAAAAGACAATAAACTAAGTGTTTTTTATCCTTCTGTGAGTGGTTCATTTGTGTTCTCGGAACTTTGGAAGCCCTCATTCCTTAGTTTTGGTAAGTTAAGGGCCGGGTATGCCATTGTTGGGCAAGCAACGGATCCTTATCAAACCTTACTCACCTACGGTTTTAGAAGTGAAACATTGAATGGAAATCCATTAGGTATCATAAATAACTTAAGCATTCCTAATCCGGGACTGAAAGCTTCTAAAGCAACTGAGCTGGAAATTGGTACTGAATTAAGGTTCTTTGGTGATCGTTTAAACCTGGATATGACCTGGTACAAAAAACGTTCAAAAGATGAGATATCTGTAGTTACTACATCAAGTACAACAGGTTATTCAGGAGCAGTATTAAACTCTGGAGAAATTGAAAACAAAGGGGTAGAGGCACTAATCTCCGGGGTTATTCTTAAAAATGAAGATTTTACCTGGACTTCATCAGTGAATGGAACCTACAATGATAATACTGTGCTTTCCTTAGCAGAAGGATTGCCTTCTCAACTATTGGCAACGTCCAGGTCAGGGGTTGGGTTTTTACAGAATATACCGGGGTTAGCTGCAGCTCAGGTAATGGCATACGATTATAAGTATGATGCTAACGGTGCAATTCTAAAAGATGCACTTGGAGAACCTTCAAGAGGAGATTTAAAAGCATATGGATCGGCATATAATAAATGGTTTGCAGGCTGGAATAATGAGTTTAATTATAAGGGGGTAAGTCTTTCGTTCCTTATTGATGGAAAATGGGGAGGGAAGGTATTCTCGGCAACTGATTACTACGGATATATTTTCGGATTACATAAAAATACCCTTGTAGATCGTGAAACCCTTGGAAATAATGCGGCAAAATTCTATGAAAATACCGCCAATAACGTATCTAATAAATTTGTACAGGATGCGAGTTTTATAAAATTCAGACAGTTAACGTTGGGTTATAATTTCCCGGCAAAAATGTTTAATAACAAAGTAAAAAGCTTAAATGTAAGTCTGGTTGGAAGAAATTTATTTATTCTGATGAAGAAAACAGACAATATCGATCCTGAATCGAGCTACAATGCTACTTTTCCAGGAATGGAGTTAGGAGGGGTGCCGCCAGTAAGAACGTTTGGCGTAAACCTAAGTGTTAAGTTTTAATTATTTAAAGATAAAGAGAAATGAAAACGAATATATTAAACAAATATAGCCTGGTATTACTTGTTACTGTTCTAGTAGGTACAAGTTGTACAAAAGATTTTAAGGATATCAATACCAATCCAGTTGCCTATGGGCCGAGTAGTTTTGATCCAAATTATACATTAACCTCAGCACAACTTACTTATACAGGAAGTATAGATTTTGCATATGATACCTGGCGTGGAAATTTGATTTACTCGGCGACAATGATGCAGGGTTTTTCTACTGTAATTAGTTATTGGGCGGGCGATAAGTATCTTTTGAATGAAGGCTATACCGCTGCATATTGGGGGAATGGTAGTGTAGGTGCTTATATAGAGCAAGTACGACCAATTGTTGATGTTGTTGAGTACTCAAAAGGTAAACCAAAATTAAATAATGTGTATCAGGTAGCACGCATCTGGAAAGCACTGATTTTTGAGCGACTTACGGATTTGTATGGAGACGTGCCCTATTCAGAAGCTGGATTGGGAGTGTATACTGGTAATTTTACACCTAAATATGATAAGCAACAAGCTATTTATATGGATTTGTTAAAAGAGGTAGAGGAAGCTTCGACTGCTTTGAATGAGACTGGAGATGCAGTAACGGGCGATGTTATTTACAAAGGGAACATTGCTCAATGGAAACGGTTTGCCAATACTTTAATGCTGCGGTTAGCAATGAGGTTAACTAAGATTGATGAAGCCACTGCAAAAACATACGTTCAAAAAGTTGTTGGTAAAACGATGAATGATAATAAAGACAATGCATATCTGGCTCATGATGCAGCTGGATCAAGGGTAACTCAAAACAGAAACAGCCAGGTATTACTAGGTGATGGCGGACAGGAGAATTACTATGTTAAATGGTCGAAAACATTTATCGACTTTTTGAAGAATAATAATGACCCTCGTCTGGAGAAAGTTGCTGTAACACAGTTGTATTTAACGGAGGGTGGCAAAGCGCAAAATCCACTTTATGTTACAGATGCTGCGGCTCAAAAAGGAATGCCAAATGGTAAGGATTTAAGTGGACTTGCTGGTAGAGACGTTAGGCAGGATCCATCATTTACCGGTTTCTCTGATTATTCATCTCCAAATCCTGCCATGATAAAGCAAAACGGAGTAACATTTATTCTTACTTATGCAGAAAGTGAATTGTTACTTGCAGAGGCTGCACAAAGATGGGGAATAGGAGGTGTTGCGGCTGATCATTATAAGAATGGCGTTGCATCTGCAATTACTTTTCTTGGCCAATACGATGCATCACTGGCAATTTCGGAAGGCATTGCTATGAATTACGCGAATGCACATCCTTACAATGCAGCAAATGGTTTAGAAATGATTAACAACCAATACTGGGCTCATACAAATACCATGCTCGATTTTTATGAAACCTGGTCTAACTGGCGCAGAAGCGGATTTCCAGCATTAACACCAGTTGTATATCCTGGAAATGCAACTAACGGTACCATTCCTCGTCGTTTCCCTTATCCTGTAGAAGAGGGTGCGAAAAATGGTGTTAATTATAAAGAAGCATCTGCCGCGGTACCGGGTGGCGATAAATTATCTGGTAGAGTATGGTGGGATAAGCAATAGTCCATCAAAAATTATTCTTAATGATCAGAAGGCCTTTCAGTTATACTGTCTGGCCTTCTGATTTTATTGAAAAATCTTGTAATACTAACCTAATTCACGTAAATTCACATAGTATTACATCAAATCTATCTGTTAATCCGAACAGTCAAAATCATTTAAATAGCATGTCAAATATTAACTTGATTATCGAAGAAAGACCAAGTAACATTGGCAATTTTATGGTTGGCAGATTATTGCCCTTTCGTGAAAAAAGAATGGTTGGACCATTTGCTTTTGTAGATCACATGGGACCTACATGTTTAAGTGATCACGAGAATTTAGATGTTCCACCACATCCACATATTGGTCTTTCTACCTTAACTTATCTTTTTGAAGGTGCTATAATGCATAAAGATGGCTTGGGGAACGAAACTGAAATCCAACCTGGGCAGGTAAACTGGATGACTGCAGGAAGTGGAATTGTTCATTCAGAACGGACTCCAGCCTATTTAAGAACCTCTAATAAAATGCTCCATGGGCTTCAGATATGGGTTGCTTTACCAAAAGCCCTTGAAGAGATGGAACCGGAGTTTTTCCATTTTAATGAAGATGAAATTCCACGCTGGACAGAAAATGGGATTGATTTTAAACTTATTGCTGGTGATGTATTTGGACACTTCTCGCCAGTACCTGTATATAGTCCGCTTTATTTCCTGGAATTAAGAACTACTAAAAGTCAAACCGTTAAGATAGGTAAAGATTTATTTGGTGAAAGTGCCCTATATATTCTTGAGGGTGGGATTGAAAGTGAAGGAAATACATTTGAGCCTAAACAACTTCTGGTGGCTAAAGACAGTAAATTGTGTGAATTTGTTATGCTAGAAAACTCAATTATATACATATTTGGTGGAGAACCTTTTTCTGAGGAACGGTTTATTTACTGGAATTTTGTAGCTTCTACCCGCGAAAGAATTGAGGACGCAAAGGCAAAATGGCTTTCACAATCTTTTGTCCCGGTACCGGGCGAAACTGATTTTGTTCCACTGCCGGAACAAAGTAGAAATATTAAAAACTAAAGATATCAAATGAAGATTTTAGCCTTCGCAGGAAGTAGTAGTCGCCAATCAATTAATCGGAAATTGGTTGTCCATACCATTTCTTTTTTTAAAGATCATGATGTTACATTGTTAGATTTAAATGATTTCGAGATGCCGTTGTTCTCTGTAGATAGAGAGGCAAACGACGGGTATCCGGAAAATGCTTATAAGCTGATAGACCACATATCAGAGACTGATCTTATTATTCTCTCGCTGGCGGAACACAATGGAAGTTATAGCGCTGCCTTTAAAAATGTGATGGATTGGTGTTCCCGTACCAACAGTAAGTTTTTCCAAAACAAGCCAATGTTGCTAATGAGTACTTCTCCTGGTGGATTTGGAGGTGGTAACGTGATGAGTGCGGCAATAATCAGACTCCCAAAGTTAGGTGCAGAAGTGTTGACAACTTTTTCGCTTCCTTCCTTTCATCAAAACTTTGACCAGGAAACAGGAATCTCAAATTCAGAACTTCTTGAAACACATCTTTCCAAAATTAATGAGGTAAAAGCTAAAATGTCTCTTTAATTATATTATCTATTTCTTTGATTACCCTTGAGTCAATAATGATTTTAGCATGAGAGGTATCATCATACTTTGAAGCATCTATTGTCGGGTACTGTTCTAGAAACGTTTCGATATAACCTGCAGGGGATATATAGTCGTTAACTTCATAGATGAGCAGGTGTTTTACCTCATCAGAAAAAGTGTACATATCATTTAATAAAAAGCGATTGGTGCTCATTTGGTAAAGCTCTTCGAATTCACTAAAAAAGCGTTGTTGTATATTTTCAGGGATGCTTACAGCTGTCATAGACGATTTGAAGTTCTCTGTTAGATTAACAAGAGGTGCAATGCTGATCAGAAGTTTAGGGAATTGCAATGTTTCCTGTAGAACCAATGTATTGGCCATACCACCAAGTGAATGACCGATCATTACATCGGGAGCCCCATAATTTTTTTGGAATTCTTTAATGGCCTCTGCAAAAAGGATCAGGTTGCTCAGTTCACCTTCAGAGCTCCCATTTCCAGGTGCATCGAAGGCCCATATTTCAATATCTTTATTAAGCAATAAAACATCAATCAATTCGCTAAAATCGATGGCCTTAGAACCCCATCCGTGTGTAAGGAAAACCTTAATAGAACCATTACCCCATCTAAAACAATTAAAGTTCAAATCAGACTTGCTAAAATACTGATCATACACTTTTAAGGTAGACGTTTTAGCAGCGTTTAAAAGATCTTGCTGATGTAAACGACTTGGCATTTTTGGGGAGTAACAAATAAATTTCCAGAGCGTTGCCTGTAAAAGCTCAGGGTCGTGGCCTTGAACTTTTATATCTTCGATTATTTGTCTTAGGTTTTTCACTTTATAATTCCCGCTGCATTACCCTAGCCGTCTGTGTGCTGCCATCATGGCTCCATCCTGGGGGGTAAAAGATGTACTTTAATTTATCTTTAAATGTAGGCGCTTTTTTAACATCGGCATATAGTGCAATAAATTCATGAAAAATTATATTCACTGGGCCAGAGTCTTCTGGCTGCTTTGTTAATCCATACTTTATTTCTTCCTCTGGTACTTCTGCCTGAAATGTACCAAATATGCGATCCCATAGGATTAATACCATACCCATATTCTTATCAAGGTAACGTACGTTACTTGCATGATGAACACGGTGATGTGAAGGTGTAACAAAAAGGTATTCAATTATTGGATGTAGTTTCCCCACGTATTGAGTATGTACTATATTGCCATAGATTTGAGTAACCAGGTAAGCAAAGAGAATATCAAAAGCATTAAATCCCATTAATGCCAGAGGAAGATAGAAGAAAACCCTGTACAGAGGTTCAAATACCGTAGACCTGAAGCCTGTGGTAAGGTTGAAATGTTCAGATGAGTGATGCGTAACATGCATGGCCCAAAAGAGCCGAACATAATGGCCGGTGTAATGTAAAAACCAGTATAAAAAGTCTTGAGCAAGAATTAGTACGATCCAATAGATCACCACATTTGAAATTTGGAACAAACGATAATGAAGATAGAAATATTGAAGTAACATAAAAGTACCCGCCTTTGTAAGGATATTGACTACGAAGGCGCTGGCCATTAGATAAACATTAGTAAGAGTGTCACGTTTCTGATAATGTTTTTTATCATGGACGTAACTAAAGTACATTTCAAACAAGGTAAGTAATATAACGAAACCAAATAGTGTTCCAACCGTTATACTTTTATCCAAATCTGTCATTTTGAGGGCTTTCTATAAATTTACGAAATTAATAATGCTTAAAACTCAATACTATAAGCGTAAACAACGTTTAAGCAGTAATGATTTAAACAAATCAAAATTCCTGATTTTTATAGAAATAGCTGTCCTTAGAGTGTCATAATCAATACTTTTACTCTAAAAGTCTGACTTTTATTATCTTCCGGTCAGGTCGATTGAAAATCTATCAAATAAAGTGGCTTCTTCATCAGCATTTAAACTTGGAACAGTATAGTATTCACCTTGGATAGTGAAACTAAAAGGCGTTTTTTCAATCGATACTTTTAAAAAGCCATGCCTGTTGTCGCAATAGCTGTCAAGCTGAACCTTATTAAATAAGTCACTTTTAGCGCAGTAATTGCTGTCGTAAGGATCTGCAAGTTGGTGTAATTCGTCAAAACCTCCAGCTCCTGCAACAACAAATGGAAGTATTTTTCCATCTTCATATTGTTTACTAAAGCGTTGGTAATTATGCACGTGTCCACTAAAAATAATGTCTGGTTTTACACCAGCTTCTTTAAAAGCAGTTTCCAGAAACTCTATCATTGATTTGCTCGACCCATGATTTGTATCAGCAGAATATGGCGCATGGTGCATGCAAACAATTATAGCCTTATCAGAACGAAGAGTTGCGGCATTTTGTAACTCCTTAACAAACCAGTTTTTTTGTTCTTTAGTAATGTGGCCATATTTAGGAACATTTGTATGAAGGCCAATTATTGTTGCCAAAGGCGACTCCATTGTCCAGAATACATGAGGCTGAACCTGACTTTTTCTATTGCTGTGGGTACCAAAATAAATTGTTTTAGGACAAGTATTGCAAAAAGCAGCGTAAAATGCTTCAAGACTTTCGTAATGTAATTCGCAGTCTGGGTTTATATCTGTGTCATGATTCCCTGCTATGGCATAAATAGGACCTGGGTAAGTTTCGAATGGTTTTAAAAACTGCTCATCATATTGCTCTGCTTCGCCATAATGATAAACAATATCTCCAAGGTGGTATAAGAATGCTGGTCTGTCGTGTTCGCTTGTTGCACATAAGTATTGCTCAGCCATTTTTCCTGCTACCTGTTTCTGAGCATCGGCAGATTTCAATCCGCCGGTATCACCAACCATATGAAAAACCATTTTTCCTGGTGCGGTTTCATTTAAGCGGTTTCCAAGATTTAATCGGTATGGGTAACTACCGGTAGGTTCAGGCAAAGGTTGAAATTTATCGAGGTCATCTACCTGATCTGTTTTAAAAACAGCATTGTACAGAATCTTTGTGCTGATCATAATCTTAACGTTTGGTGATTACCATAAAATTAGGACGCTAATATTAAGTCAGCATTAAAAATTGATTATTATCAAAAATGGTAATATAGCCTTATCAGGAACAATTGTGATAAATCTATTGTTAAGGGTTTTGATTGTGTTAACATAATGATAATTGCATATTAAAATGCAGTTAATTTATATTTGCGCAGTGACAACACCTCTATATGTACTTTACGAATTACTGATCAGACTCACAGAGTTAGATCCAATGATCGGCGATTTTTACGCTCATAAATACACAGATTCCGGTGCAATTATCAGAACAAAGAATGGGTCATTGAATGTTCCTCAACATCTACTTGAAAAACAATTTTCAAGTCCCTCTCAGATAACCGATGCAGATTTAAAGCAATTGGTAAATGAATTTAAGTGGAGTACCTGATTTTGAAATGTATGGAGAAATTTATGTTGGAGTAAAGTAACTAAGATATTATGGATTATATAGAAGTTAGGTAGTAATCTTTTGTTAAATTTGGTTTAACACTTATTTCTTATTCATAAATTCTTAGATAAATGAAAATTAAAAAATCTTTCAGTATCCCTTTTGCGGCCTGCTCATTACTGCTGATGGCATCCTGCAACAATTCGGAACCAAAGCAAGAACTGCATTCAGGTCTTATCCTTAAAAATATGGATACTACCGTGGCACCAGGGAATAATTTTACAGCCTATGTGAACGGCACCTGGATGAAAAATACAAAGATCCCTTCTGATAAGGCCTCATATGGTGTTGGGGCTATGGTGAACGATAAAGCGCAGGAAGATGTTAAAGAGATAATAGAGAATGCAGCGAAGGGGAATCCTGCTGATGGTTCTGATGAGCAGAAAATTGGCGATTTTTATGAATCCTATATGAACACGAAGGTTCGTGATTCTATTGGGCTGTCGCCTTTAAATGCCGAATTCAAAAAAATAGATGCTATCGCTTCAGGAAAAGATTTGGCCTCTTATTTTGCTTATGCTAATAAGATAGGCTATATGGTTCCTTTCAATTTAAGTGTTGTTGAAGATCTGAAAGATCCCAGAAAGTATATGCTTTATACCTGGCAAGGTGGTCTTGGTTTACCAGATCGTGAGTATTATTCGTTAAAGGATGCAAAATCTGCAGATATCCGTGCTAAATACGTGGCCCATATTGAAAAGATGTTAACTCTTGCCGGAATTCCTGATGCGAAAACTAAATCTGCTCAGATAATGGCGCTCGAGACCCTGATAGCCTCAAAGCAAATGAAGAAGGAAGAAACCAGAAATATGGCTGGCCTTTATAATAGTTTTCCGATTAAAAACCTGAGCACGTTAACTCCTGATTTTGACTGGAACACGTTGCTAACAGAGGCAGGAGTTAAGAATCATGACACCTTAATTATTAGCCAGGTAGCATATACTAAAGATTTAAATGCCATCTTGAAGAATACGCCGCTCGATACCTGGAAAAATTATCTGAAATGGGGTGCTGTAACGAGCTCTGCAACTTCTTTGAACACAGCGCTTGATCAGGAGAATTTCAATTTCTATGCTAAAATTTTATATGGTGTTAAGGAACAGAAGCCTCAATGGCGCAGAGCTGTCGATGTGGTTAACGGGAACCTGGGCGAGGTAGTTGGTAAACTATATGTTGAAAAGCATTTCCCGCCTGCAGCTAAGGAACGCATGCTTAAGCTTGTCGGAAATCTATTGAAAGCTTACGAGACGAGTATTAAAGAGCTCGATTGGATGGGGGCCGAAACTAAAAAACAAGCACTTGAAAAAATAAGTAAGTTCACTCCAAAAATTGGATATCCTGATAAATGGAGAGATTATAGCAAACTTAAAATTGAGAAGAATGATTTGTTCGGTAATGAAAAACGATCTACCGAGTTCGAGTACAATCGTACTTTTAATAAGCTAGGTAAACCTGTTGATCGTACAGAATGGGGGATGACACCGCAAACCGTTAATGCATACTATAATCCTAGTATGAATGAGATTGTTTTTCCTGCTGCAATCCTTCAGCCACCATTTTTTGATATGACCGCAGATGACGCTGTAAATTATGGGGGTATCGGCGCGGTGATTGGCCATGAAATAGGCCATGGTTTCGACGATCAAGGAAGTACATTTGATGGTACAGGTGCAATGCGTAACTGGTGGACAGCTAAGGATCAAAGTGAGTTTAAAAAGAGAACAAGTGCTTTAAAAGCACAGTACAGTGGGTTTAAAGTTTTTTCTGATCTGAATGTAAATGGAGATTTTACACTTGGTGAAAATATTGGAGACCTTGGAGGATTAAGTATTGCGCTGAAAGCCTATAATACAAGCTTAAATGGTAAACCGGCACCGGTTATGGATGGGTTTACCGGCGAGCAAAGGGTATTCCTTGGATGGGCCCAGGTATGGTTAAATAAATCTAGAGACGAGGCTTTAAGGAATCAAGTAGGCACGGATCCTCATTCCCCAGCTAAGTTTAGGGTTAATGGTGTAGTTAGGAACATACCGGAGTTTTATACTGCATTTAATGTAAAACCAACGGACTCTCTATACCTGGCACCAGAGAAAAGAGTTAAAATCTGGTAGAGGATCTAGTAAAGACTCAGTATAAAAGAAAAGCTCGTATCATTCATCATGATACGAGCTTTTCAATTTAATTGAGATTGCAGTTAATATTAGATTGATAAAGTTCTTTAACTACTGATATAGCTTTCCAGTTGAGATATGGTTTGTTTCTGATCTGCAATGATGAATTTAACCACATCACCTATTGAAACCATTCCAAGTAATTGATTGTCCTGCATTACCGGTAAATGCCTGATATGTTTGTCCGTCATGATTTGCATGCACAGGTCTATACTGTCTGTCGGCACGATAGTTATTGGATTGGGTGTCATTACCTCTTTTATCGGAGTTCCGGCCGACGATTTCCCATACAAAATGATCTTCCGGGCATAATCTCTTTCTGTAAATATACCCTGTAGCTTATGATCTTCAAGAATAAGCAGTGCACTTACATTCTTTTCCATCATCAATTGAAGCGCCTCTAAAACAGATGAGTTTTCTGTAACTGAGAAAATTTGTACAGGTTTAGTATTAAGTATTTGTTGTACTGTTTTCATAAGCGATTAAGAATTAGCTATTTAAATTTAACTAAAAAAAATTAAATCACCATTATCTTGTACAAAAAATATTATTTCATCAGAGGCAATATTTCCTCCACGTATTTCCTGTCATTTGCCAATCTGGGAACCTTATGTTGTCCGCCTAGTTTGCCTTTCGATTTTAGCCAATTATAAAAAGTATTATTGGGAGCATTATGTACTTTAGGGCGGCGTAATGCCATATCTTTAAATCTTTTGGCATCATAATCAGAATTCACTTCTCTTAAAGTCTGGTCCAGCACATCTACAAAAAGTTCAAAATCGTTTGGTTGATGATCAAATTCGATGATCCATTCGTGACCTCCAACTTCTTCACCTTTAAAGTAAATAGGACAAGCGGTGTAATCTTTAAAAACTGCACCTGTTGCATCGCAGGCTTTACAAATAGCTTGTTCAGCATTGTCTATAATAACCTCTTCTCCAAAAGCATTTATAAAGTGTTTTGTCCTGCCTGTTATTTTTATTCGGTATGGAGATAAACTAGTGAATTGAACAGTATCTCCAATCATGTAACGCCAAAGGCCTCCATTTGTAGAAATAATAATGGCGTAGTTTTTATTTAGTTCTACCTGTTCAAGAGTTAAGGTGTCGGGGTTGTCATCATCAATTTTTTCAAACGGCAAAAATTCGTAGTAAATGCCGTAATCAAGCATCAGTAACAGTTCATCAGAATCTACTTCATCCTGAATGCCAAAAAAACCTTCGGAAGCATTATAGGTTTCCAGGTAATACATGTGATTACAAGGAATCAGTTCTTTAAACTGTTCTCTGTAAGGCTTAAAATTTACTGCCCCGTGAATATAAAGCTCAAGATTTGGCCATACCTCTAGCAAATTGGCTTTGCCGGTAATTTCGAGTACTTTTTTAGCCAATACTATGGTCCATGTAGGTACTCCGGCGATATTGGTCACATTTTCTTTAATGGTAGCCTCAGCCATTTTTTCCATCTTCTCCTCATAGTTCTCCATCAGTGCAATGGAGATATTTGGCGTACGGTAATATTCTGCCCACATCGGCAGGTTTTTAATCAGCACTGCAGATAGGTCACCATAAAAAGAATCTTCATTGAGCTGGTTGATTTGGTGACTTCCACCGAGAACCAGCCCTTTTCCGGTAAAAATCTCATTGTCAGGTCTGTTGTTACAGAAAATCGACAACATGTCTTTCCCGCCTTTAAAATGACACTCCTGTAAAGATTCCTCAGATACAGGAATAAACTTACTCCTGTCGCTTGTTGTTCCGGATGATTTGGCAAACCATTTAATTTCAGACGGCCAGAGAATGTTTTGTTCTCCTTTTAGCATCCTTTCTATATATGGTTTTAGCGTATCATAATTCTGTAAGGGAACACGTTCTTTAAATTGTTTAGGAGTTTCAATAGTACGGTAATCATATTTTTCCCCCCATTCAGTATCCTCAGCACTGGAAATTAGTTTTTGAAACCATTCTTCCTGAACGTCATGTGGGTACTTCATAAAAAGCTCAATCTGGTGAACGCGCTTTTTCATATACCAGGTAAAAATTGAATTTACAATTGCCATGCTTTTGTTTAAGTAAGTGAATTATAAGTTTTTACTTCGTAATACGAAATTAGAGCCTAAGTAAACTCGTCTTACCATTTCATTGGCAGCAAGTACTTCAGGAGTGCCTGATTCAAGGATTTTACCCTCAAACAGTAAATAAGCTCTGTCGGTGATCGATAAAGTTTCTTGTACGTTGTGGTCGGTAATCAGAATACCTATGTTTTTTTGTTTTAGTTTGGCTACAATGGTCTGAATTTCTTCAACTGCAATAGGGTCTACTCCTGCAAAGGGCTCGTCCAATAAAATGAAATTTGGACTAGCTGCGAGAGCCCTGGCAATTTCTGTTCTTCTGCGTTCTCCTCCAGAAAGCAGGTCGCCGCGGTTCTTACGTACCTTGTGTAAGCTAAATTCAGTAATCAGTTCTTCCAGTTGCTCATGGCGTTCTTCTTTGCTCATTTTAGTCATTTCTAAAATGGCCATGATATTATCTTCCACCGAAAGTTTTCTGAAAACAGAAGCTTCCTGAGCTAAGTATCCAATACCTTTTTGTGCTCTTCGGTACATTGGGTCGGTAGTGATGTCCTCGTCATCTAAATATATTGTACCCTCATTTGGTTTAATCAGACCTACAATCATGTAAAAAGAAGTGGTTTTTCCAGCCCCATTTGGGCCTAATAAACCAACAATTTCACCCTGACTAACACTAAACGAAACGTCATTAACAACAGTACGTTGCTTATATTTTTTTATCAGATTTTCAGCTCTTAATATCATCTAATTATATTAGTTATCAATTTCTATCGCTTTAATGTTTAGTTGCAAGCGCCGTTGATCTTTCCATATATTTTCTTCCACTGTATAACAAACAGAGAAGGGTTGGTTTGGTTGCAAAAGCGATTCATACTCCGCTAACCCAAATCCAATGCTTTCAAAAATAGTGGAATTTTGTTGTTTTAAATTTAATTTTAAATGTTTTATACCTACAACGTAAGGTTTGCCCGTAATATATACATTATGTGAAACAAAAACCGGTGCTGTATTCAGTGGACCAAATGGGGCCATTTGCGCTATAATACGTTGAAATTTACCATCTATTTGTTGAAATTCAATTTCTGTATCAATATTTACTTCGGGGCTTAATAAATCATCGGTAATGGTTGAAGCAACGATATTTTCAAAACGATCAGAAAATAATTGAACGTTTTCTGGTTTTATAGTTAGCCCCGCGGCAAATTTATGGCCACCAAACTGAACCAAAAGGTCCTGGCAACCTAGCAATGCTTCGTATAGATCAAATCCTGCAACGGATCTGGCTGAACCTGTAAGCAATCCATTTGAGGCAGTTAGTACAACCGTTGGCCGGTAGTATTTTTCGATCAGTCTTGATGCAACAATCCCAATTACACCCTTATTCCAGCTTTCATGATACACTACCGTTGTTTTTTTATTAACAAGGATGTCACATTCTTCAATCAAAGCAAGTGCTTCTGCCGTGATGTTCTGATCGGATGTTTTGCGGTCTATATTTTGTAAATTGATAAATAAACTCTGTTCCTGAGCCAGAGCGCTTTCTGTACAAAGTAGCATTTTAACAGCTTCAGATGCATGATCCATTCTACCTGCCGCATTTATGCGGGGGGCTAGTGTAAACACCACGTCTGTAAGTGTGTAATCCTTGCTCTTACCGGAAATTTCCATTAAGGCCTTTAACCCAATACAAGGCTTAGCGTTTAACTTAATTAAGCCGTGATATGCAAGGATTCTGTTTTCATCAATTACAGGAACAATATCTGCCGCAATACTTACCATTACTAAGTCAATATACTGCTCATATTTTTCGGCTGGTAACTGATGTGTGTAACAATACGCCTGGGCAAGTTTAAAACCAATACCGCAACCTGCAAGCTCTTTAAAAGGGTAGGGGCAGTCGTTACGTTTTGGGTCAAGTATTGCTATTGCTCCCGGAAGTTCATCGCCAGGTAAATGGTGGTCGCAAATAATAAAATCTATATTTAAGCCATTAGCGTAAGCAATTTTGTCGTTAGATTTTATTCCGCAATCAAGAGCAATGATTAAAGTAAAACCATTTTTTGCAGCATAGTCAATTCCAGCTGTTGAAATGCCATAGCCTTCTTTATGCCTATCGGGAATATAATATTCAATGTCTGATGTAAATTGACTAAAGAAACTGAATGCAAGCGCAACTGATGTTGTGCCATCTACATCATAGTCCCCATATATTAAAATCTTTTCTCTTCTGGCGATGGCCGTATCAATTCGTGCGATGGCTTTATCCATATCCTTCATCAAAAAAGGATCATGTAAATGAGACATCTGTGGTCTAAAATAATCACGTGCACTATCAAAGGAAGAAATGCCCCTTTGAACTAATATTTGTGCTAAGCTATTGTCTATGTTTAATTGTTGTGCAAGCAAATCTATTGTTTCTGTATTGCCCTTTGCGGCCTGCACCCATCTTTTTTTCATCTAATATCTGTCTTCTTTTTCTCTGCGAAGCTCGCATAAACTTCTGTTTATTTTATTGCCAGCATGTTAACTTCATGGAGGTTCCCTATCTTTGCAATGATATTGTTGTAAATATATCATTTAATTTTCTTACTAATAACTAAGCCATTGCAAGTTTTCACTTTATACGAAGGATCTTATTCTGTAGACGCTACTAAAAAATTTATACCTTTTAATGCCGAGAAAGATAATCCAAAAGATCGCCCCGCCTCTCTTTTTATTCACGTACAGCCCTTTTTAGTTAAGCTGAAAAATAGCCTTGTTTTGTTCGATACAGGCTTAGGATATAGTGATGAGGATGGGCAGTTGATTTTGCATAAAAATATCAGGAAGGCTGGTTTTGATCCTGAGGATGTAGATATGGTTTTAATGTCTCATTTGCATTTTGATCACTCAGGAGGTATGGTTCATAACAAGCTAGATGGCACTGTGGAATTAAGCTTTCCGCATGCAACGTATGTTATTCAACATGGAGAGTGGGAGAATGCCTTTACAAATACTTCTTCATCTTATAAAACTGAAATATTTGAATTTTTACAACGTAACGCACAGCTGAAATTTGTTGAAAACTCTGGCCAGCTAACGGATGAAATCAGTTATGAACTAACAGGGGCACACTGTCCATTTCATCAGGTATTTTTATTGGACGATGGTGTAGATAAAGTGTTTTTTGGTGGTGATGTATTGCCGGAACCTGAAGAGCTTTTAAGGAAGTTTATTGCCAAGTATGATTTTGATGGCCGAAAGGCAATGGAATTAAGAGAAGAGTTTGGTAAAAAAGCCGCAGAGGAGAATTGGAATTGTCTTTTTTATCATGCAAAGAGTAAAGCTACCGGTTATATAACTTATACCGATGGGCAGTTTAAAATAAACTAAGGAGTAACTAACTGTAAAAGCTCTTTGAGCCTTTCGATAGTTAATGGTTTAGAAATAAATCCATTAACAGCTTTGAAACCCTTAGCTTTCTCGATGTCATACTCATAAACAGATGAAGAGAGCATATACAAGAAAACCTTTTGGCGCTGGATATTAAGTTTTTCATAGACTCCCAGAAATTCCCAACCATTAAGAACAGGCATATTGATGTCTACCAAAATAATGTGTGGAAAAATTTCTACATTATTAGCGATGCTGGATAAATAATCTACAGCTAATTGGCCATTACTTTTCGAAATCATATCTACCTCATAGCCTGTTTTTTCTATCACTTTTTTTATGATAAATATATTGATGTCATCATCATCAATAACAAGCATATTGATTCTAAAGTTTGCCATAAATTTCGTAGAGCGCGGAAAATGTTAAATCCAAAATTAAAACATATTTGAATGTTTTAACATGTATATATATTAAGCAAAAAAAAAGCCATTAAATGAATAATGGCCTTTTTAATCCGTATTTTTTTATTTTTTAGCTACAAGCTTGATAGCTAGCTCAAAATCATCATAGATCATTTTATCGCCAACATCAGGGAACATCCCTTTTGATCTAAATTTAATACCAAACTTGGTTCTGTCCACAGTAACTTTTTCAGCGGTAGCGGTTACAGACCCGTCAGCGTTCCAGGCAATAGTTGCAGGGAAAGTGATAGAATTTGTGATCCCTTTAATGGTAAGATTTCCTGTTACATTTGCGGTGTTAGCTCCTGTATTTGCAATCTTTTTAATTACAAAAGCAGAGGTTGCAAATTTATCAACTCCAAAAAAGTCATCTGCCTTTAAATGGCCCTCTAACTTCTCACTTTTGTCGGCATCTTTAATCGTTGCCATATTTATAGTGAAATTACCACCTGCCAGTTTTTTATCATTGAAAATTAAACTTCCTGACTGAAGATCGATAGTTCCATTGTGGCTGCCTGTAAGTTTTTTGCCAACCCATGTTAGTGATGATTTCTCAACGTCCACCTTATAGGTAGTTGCCTTAAACACAGGGGCAATAAATGCAGAAGAGACAAATACTATTAGAAGTAATGCCAGCGAAGTGATTTTTAATTTCATTGTATTCTTATTTAATTTTTTAATACTAAGGTCTGTTTTAGACTTTTGATACATTTTATAAGGCAAATGTATCAAAAGGTTTCACCGCCTAAATTGACCTATGATAAGTTTTTAAGCTAGGTCTTCTGCGTAGCTTTCAATTGGCGGACAAGCACAAACCAATGATCTGTCGCCAAATGAATCATTTACTCTTCCAACCGATGGCCAGAATTTGTAAGCGGCTACATAAGGTAGCGGGAAGGCTGCGGTTTGTCTGCTATAGCCATGATTCCATTCATTACCGGTTACTACAGCTGCAGTATGCGGAGCATTTTTTAGCGGGTTATCAGTTTTATCAAGCTCGCCGGTTTCAACGGCAGTTATTTCATTTCTGATGGCAATTAAAGCATCACAGAAACGATCTAACTCATGTTTAGGCTCACTTTCTGTTGGTTCAACCATTAATGTTCCCGCTACTGGGAAAGATACAGTAGGAGCATGAAATCCATAATCCATCAAACGTTTTGCAATGTCAACAACCTCAATACCGAAGTTTTTAAATCCTCTGCAATCTAAGATCATTTCGTGTGCACAACGGCCATTAGCACCTGAGTAAAGTACAGGGTAATGTTGTTCTAAACGGGCCTTCATGTAATTGGCATTCAGTATTGCATATTTTGTAGCATTGGTTAATCCTTCGCCACCCATCATTGCTATATAAGCATGAGATATGATCAAAATTGAAGCAGAACCCCATGGTGCCGAAGAAACTGCATGAATAGATTTATCATTATTGATGTCTACCACAGCATGTCCTGGTAAATAAGGAACAAGATGTTTTGCAACGCCAATCGGACCCATACCAGGGCCACCACCACCGTGAGGAATACAGAATGTTTTATGCAGGTTAAGGTGACAAACATCGGCACCAATATTTGCAGGGCTGGTTAAACCAACCTGAGCATTCATGTTGGCTCCATCCATGTAAACCTGACCACCATTTTCGTGGATGATGTTACAAATATCTACTATGCTTTCTTCAAATACACCGTGTGTAGAAGGATAGGTTACCATCAAACACGAAAGATTGGCAGCGTGTTCAATAGCTTTAGCCTTTAAATCCTCCACATCAATATTTCCGTTTTCTAATGATTTTACAACCACAATCTTCATTCCGGCCATTGCCGCAGAAGCCGGGTTAGTTCCATGAGCAGACGAAGGAATTAAAGCGATATTACGATGAGCATCGCCACGATCCTGATGATAAGCTCTGATTACCATTAAACCTGCATACTCACCTTGAGCACCAGCGTTTGGCTGTAAACTCATAGCTGCAAAACCGGTAATTTCACTTAACCACCTGTCTAGCTCATTAAATACAGTATAGTATCCAGCTACCTGATCAGCAGGAGCAAAAGGATGTACTTTGCCAAATTCAGGCCATGTAACCGGAATCATTTCAGTTGTTGCATTTAGCTTCATTGTACATGAACCCAAGGCAATCATCGAATGACAAAGAGAAAGATCTTTAGTTTCTAATGATTTTATATAACGCAACATTTCGTGCTCAGAATGATGCGCATTAAATACCGGATGGGTTAAATAGGCAGATGTACGTTGTAAATTTGAAGGAATTACGGTTTCAACGTTTTCATCAGCCAGCTCAACAGCATCAGCAGCAATTGCTTTTACTTTTGAGAATATTTTTGTTAATAGCTTTATATCTTCAACTGAGGTAGTTTCATCAAGAGCGATGGTAACTACACTGCCTTTATAGTTAAGGTTGATCTCATTGTCGATGCATTCTCTGTGGATAGAATCAACTAAATCGCCAAGGTCTAACTGAATAGTATCGAAATAAGCTTTATTTAACTGCTTGTAGCCTATTTTTTCCAGTGATTTAGCTAATGTAATTGCCAGGCCATGTGTACGCTCTGCAATAAGCTTTAATCCTTTAGGACCATGATAAACAGCATAAAAACCGGCCATAATAGCCAATAGCGCCTGTGCAGTACAAATGTTAGAAGTAGCCTTATCTCTGCGGATATGTTGCTCTCTTGTTTGCAAAGCCATGCGTAATGCATAGTTATTATTGCTATCGATGGTTACACCAATAATACGTCCTGGAATGGAACGTTTGTATTCATCTTTGGTTGCAAAGAACGCTGCATGAGGTCCGCCAAATCCCATTGGTACACCAAAACGTTGTGTTGTTCCAACTACAACATCAGCTCCCCACTCTCCCGGAGGAGTTAGCAGCGTTAAGCTAAGTAAGTCGGCAACAACTGTAACTTTAACATTCTTTTCATGTGCTTTTTGAGCAAAACCAGTATAATCAAATACCTCACCGTTACCGGCAGGATATTGGATAATTGCTCCAAAGAACTCTTCATTTAACTCAAACGACTCATGAGCCCCAATTACCAATTCAATTCCAAAAGGATTTGCACGGGTTTTTAAGATGTCGATTGTTTGAGGAAATAATAATTCAGAAACAAAGAATTTAGTTGCCTGCTGATTTTTGCGCAGGCTATATTGCATAAACATGGCCTCAGCAGCAGCAGTACCTTCGTCAAGAAGTGATGCGTTTGCTATTTCCATACCGGTAAGGTCAATAACCATCGTCTGGAAATTCAACAAAGCCTGTAAACGACCTTGTGCAATTTCAGCCTGGTAAGGAGTGTATTGAGTATACCATCCCGGGTTTTCCATTACGTTACGTAAAATTACTCCGGGAGTTAAAGTATCATAATATCCCTGACCGATATATGATTTGAAAACTTTGTTTAAAGAAGCAGTTTGTCTTAAGCTGCTCAGGTAATCTGTTTCAGATTTTGCTTTTGGCAAATTTAACGGTTGTTTCAATCTGATCTTTTGTGGAACAGTTTGTTCTATTAATTCGTCAACAGAACCAACGCCAAGCGTGGTTAGCATTGCGTTTGTGTCATCTGTATTAGGCGCAATGTGGCGGTCTTTAAAGTCTTCTTGGTAATGAATGTTTAAGCTCATGTATTCTTTGAATAAAAAGTTGCGCAAAGGTAATAAAAAAATAGCCTTTTAACCACCAACTAATATCCAGCCTACTTCTTTCTTAAGCTTCAACTTATAAGTTTTGGTAATGAAGTTGCTACCAACGTTTTTATCTTTAAAGAATATCGAGAAATCTGTCATTTCTTTTTTGAGTGAGACCGTAACACGAGCTATTTTTGAGTCGCCTTTTATAAGCGTAATTGGTTTCTCGTCATCAAGCACATAATTAACGGCCCTTACAGTAGCACTATGTGTATCGTGTTTAATAATGTAAGGTTTTGATTTATCTGTTAGTGTAATTAAATAGAAGTATACACTGTCTTTAGATAAGAATTTCTTTTTTTGATTCTGAAGTTCCATTTCAACAAGTCCTTTTTCTTCCAAAGCCTTATACTTTTTCAGCTCCAGTTGATCGTTTTTACTTCTGAACTTAATTTCTCCAATATTTATTTTAGTGCTCTCATACTCTGGGTTTGCTTTAAGATGCGCCGATATTACATCTTCGGCTGTACCTTCGTCTAAATTACCACCGCTTTTACAAGATGATATAAAGAAAATCAATGTTGCTGCAATAGCTAATAACGTGAAGTTTTTCATAGTGTGAGCATTGTAGATTAATGTTTCAATTGCTTTAGATATAATTGAATGGTGTTTTCTAAACCTAAATAAAGTGCATCGCTGATTAATGCGTGGCCAATACTAACCTCTAGTAATCCGGGGATGCTTTCAGCAAAATATTTTAGGTTGTGTAAGTCTAAATCGTGTCCTGCATTAATTCCAAGACCTATCTCATTGGCTTTATGTGCAGCGGCAACGTATGGTAAAATGGCCTTCTCTCTGTTGTCGTAATAATTGTGAGCATAAGCCTCAGTGTAAAGTTCAATTCTGTCGGTCCCACTTTCAGCAGCCGCCTCTACCATTTCTACTACGGGATCTACAAAGATTGAAACACGGATTCCGGCAGATTTAAATAGAGAAACCATTTCTTGCAAGTACTCTTTATGTTTAATAGTATCCCATCCATGATTGGAAGTAATTTGGCCTTCGGCATCAGGAACAAGGGTTACCTGAGCCGGTTTATTGGCTAAAACCAGGTCAACGAATTTTTGCTCTCTGCAATTACCCTCTATATTAAATTCTGTGGCTATTGTTGCTTTCAAATCAAAAACATCCTGATATCTGATATGTCTTTCATCAGGTCTTGGGTGTACTGTTATCCCTTCCGATCCAAAGCGTTCACAATCCAATGCTACTTTAACCAGGTCCGGGTTGTTTCCTCCACGACTATTACGGAGGGTTGCTATTTTATTGATGTTTACTGAAAGTTTCGTCATGTTATCCCAAAATATAAATATGCAAGTAAAGGTAAAAAATTTCTGTATTTTGCTATCAGTTATAATCATTCGATATATGTCATTAAAACTGATACTCTCATTTGTCGCTTTTTGTTTTATTCAGCATGTTGTTTACGCACAAAAGGATACAGTTGTGTTTAAAGGATACCCTGTAATTGCACATGCTGACACACTTTTTCATATTAAAAATAAGCTTGGTTCATTGTCTGCACCCGAAAGGGCAGAAAGAACTTCTTCCAAAGTGGTGGCCCTATCTGACGACCTTCTTTTTGTGCCCGATTCTTTAGTCACAGTTGATGATTCTACTCTTGTGGGCATTGTTTATAAAGGTGATATTTTATTGAGTTTATCAAAAGCTGATGCAGATTCCGTGAATATGGATAAAGAGGTTATGGCTAAAGCTTATCAGGAGATTATTATAAATAGCATCAATAATTACAGGAAAGAAACCAACGTCTCAGAATTGTTAAAGCGAGCGGGATTGGGCTTACTGATCATTATTGTATTAGGTGTATGCATATTTTTTCTCAATAAATACTCAAATAGATTTAATAGCTGGCTGAGTTTCAAATTGCATGAAAGAATTGGGCACATCAAGATTAAAGATTATGAACTGATCGATAGAAGAAGGGAGCTGATACTAATCAGCAAGTTTCTGAATCTCATTAAAATCTTTGTAATCCTTTTGCTGGTTTACCTAACTCTCCCTGTTATTTTTAGGTTATTTCCATGGACAAAGCCTTGGAGCGACAGCTTGATTGGCTTTGTGTTAAATCCTTTAAAAAATATATTTGGTGCTTTAATTGATTTTGTTCCAAACCTGATTACTATTGCGGTAATAGTTATAGTGTTCCATTATGTGAAAAAGGCAATTAAATTTTTAGCGTATGAGGTTGAGACCGAAAGGCTAAAGGTTAGTGGTTTTTATCCCGACTGGGCAAAACCCACATTTAACATTGTCAAGATTTTATTGAATGCCTTTATGATAGTGATGATTTGGCCCTATATTCCAGGGTCGGATCTGGCCATATTTAAAGGAGTATCAGTGTTTTTGGGAATTCTTATTTCCTTTGGATCTTCATCGGCCATTAGCAATGGTGTAGCGGGTATGGTAATTACATACATGCGACCTTTTAGAATTGGAGATGTAGTTAAAATTGGAGATACTACCGGAGCTGTTTTAGAGAAATCATTATTAGTTACTCGCGTAAAAACAATCAAAAACGAAATCATCACCATCCCAAATAGCGCCATCTTAAACGGCAATACTGTTAATTATACCAGCATGTCTGTTAATGAAGGATTGATTATCCATAGCACACTTACTTTGGGCTATGATATTCCTTGGACTACAGCCCATGAACTATTGATAGGAGCTGCACTTGCAACTGAAGGCATTATTAAAGAAAAGACGCCTTTTGTTTTACAAACCAGTTTGGAGGATTGGTATGTTTCCTATCAAATCAATGCGTATATAAACGACCCAAGTATAATGGCCGTTATTTATTCTGATCTTCACAGAAATATTCATGAGGCGTTTGACAAGGCAGGAGTAGAAATCATGTCGCCTCATTACCAGGCAATAAGAGATGGAAATGAAAGTACAGTTCAGGCTAAAACTTAAATGAAATAGATGTGAAGAGGATTTTGTATCTGTTTATGATGTTTACTATTCCTTGCTCAGCCCAGATAAACATTGAAGGGTATAATAAATATTTTGCAACTGCCAAGTACGATAATAAAGAGTTTCTAATACTTCGGAAATTCAAAACCTCGGGGGCTGCTTCATACTTAGCGGTA
>NZ_CAMLHF010000018.1 GCF_946479715.1 uncultured Pedobacter sp.
TTCAAGTAATTTCGTTAGATGCTCTAACCCATCTAATTCTCCCCCTTTAGCGTCATTATCAAAACTCACAAAACCGGCCTCCGCAAATCCCAACTCCAATAAAGAAGGAAGTGCACCCCAATTTTCATTTTCAGCAAAAGCAACCTCTAAAGGCGATTCATGGCAGGATTTCACAATCGCATCACGCTCCGTTTTCTTTTTAAACTGAGTAAATACATCTGGAATATCTTTAATAGGAAAAGGTAAATCTTCTTTATTATAAAGCGTATGCCCAATAAAATGCTTTAGATTAATCCTTTGCTTCCACAAAGCATCCTCTACATAGGTAGATATTATAGTTTCTTCCGGACCAACTTCTCTGTGATGATAAACCTCAGAAATTTCTAACTGCTCAACAATAGCTGGTATATGCTCTTCAGGTTTACCCTGTATCAGCAATATGTCCCCACCTAATTTTTGAAATGCTGTCCTTAATGATGAAACACTTTCTAACAAAAACTGCGCTCTGCGAGCCCCTGTTTTTTCTGTTTCGAACGAAGTACTCTCAAAATGTCGGGGATCAAAAAAATAAATAGGTAAAATACAGTCCGATTTAGCAATTGCTTCAACTAACATTTCATTATCATGTAAGCGAAGGTCATTCCTGAACCACACCAATATTTTCTTAGACTTCATTAACTTGCAACTGAGTTTTGTGTACTATTTACAAAAATATACGATTTTTTATCCGAATAAGAATCACAACCTCAATATTTACACTAGCGAAACAAATCAAAGGCATAAAAAGCGCTTTTCGCAAAACTTAAAGTTAAAACCATAGGTTATTAAAGTATGAAGAACCAAATCTTGATTACAGGAGCTACCGGTATGCTAGGCAAAAAATTAATAAATGCGCTACACGAATCTGGGCATAAAGTTTCCGTACTAACAAGGAAAGCCACTAGCATAAAAAATGCAACTGTTTATTTATGGGATGTTTACAAACAGACTATAGATCCAAACTGCCTGCAAGGGATAGACACCATCATTCATTTGGCAGGCGAAAACATTGCAGAAAAGAAGTGGACAAAGGAACGTAAACAACAAATTATAGATAGCAGGGTAATGTCTGCCCAATTGCTTCATAAAACCATTAACGAAACAAAGGCACCTGTAAAAACCTTTATTTCTGCATCTGCCATCGGTTATTATGGCAATCGTGGCGATGAAATATTAACTGAAGAATCAGGAACCAGTACAGGCTTTCTTTCCAGGTGCTGTAAATTATGGGAAGAGGCCATTGATGAAGGCGCCTCACCTGACCTGCGAATAGTTAAATTCAGAATTGGCTTTGTTCTTGGCAAATCAGAAGGTGGATTGGCAGCTTTAGAAAGGCCCATCCGCTATTTTGTGGGCGCTCCTCTTGGTAGCGGGAAGCAATGGACCCCATGGGTACACATTGATGATATTGTAAATATGTTTCTTACGGCAGTAGAGAATCCATCATATCAGGGCGCGTACAACGCATGTGCCCCTTTTCCCGTAACCAACGAAACCTTAACAAAGGCAATAGCAAAAACAATAAAACGCCCGGTATGGCCAATACATGTACCGGAAAAAGTGCTGGAAATGATTCTCGGAAAAATGAGTATCCTGCCCCTCATAAGTACAAACACATCTGCCCAAAAACTCCTGGATGCAGGTTTTACATTTAAATACACCCACCTGGAAGATGCATTAACCGATATTTACAAGTAGTGAAAGAAGAAATAAACGTTTGCTGGTTTAGAAGAGATCTAAGGTTAGATGACAACGCAGCACTTTATGAGGCACTAAGAGGACCATATCCTGTACTGATCCTTTTTATTTTTGACACAAAGATTCTCAAAAAACTCTCAAACCAGATAGATCCAAGAGTAACCTTTATACATCACACCTTACAGGAAATTCATTCAGAACTTGCAACACAGGGATCTACCATAGCCGTTAAACATGGTACACCCGAAGAGGTATGGATTCAAATTTTAAAAAACTACAATGTAAAAGCCGTTTATACCAACCATGATTACGAACCCAATGCAATTGAAAGAGATGATGCATTGGCAGAATATCTTGCGTCTGAACAAATTGAGTTTAAAACATTCAAGGATCAGGTCATCTATGAAAAGAACGAAATCCTAAAGGCCGACGGGAAGCCCTATACGGTTTTCACCCCCTATTTCAACCAATGGCGGGCAAAGCTTAATGAATTTTACATTAAGTCATATCCGGCAAGTAATTACTTCAACAATCTTCTTAAAACACCCCCTCTTCCAATACCTACTTTAGCAGATATCGGATTCAAAGAGTCCAACCAAAAATTCCCCTCAAAAAGTTTCAACAGCAAACTTACCGATTATGAAGACAAAAGAGATTTCCCTGCTGTTGATGCCACTACGCATATCGGTATGCATCTTCGCTTCGGCACAATAAGTATCCGCGAGGCTGCACAACAAGCATTAAAAGAAAAAGCTGACAAGTGGCTATCTGAACTTGCCTGGAGAGATTTTTACATGATGATCCTCTGGCACTTCCCCAGAATCGTTCATCAGTCCTTTAAGCCTGCTTACGACAATATCCAATGGCTAAATAACGAGTCAGACTTCGACGCCTGGTGTGAGGGTAAAACCGGTTATCCATTGGTAGATGCCGGGATGAGACAACTCAATCAAACCGGATATATGCACAACCGGGTGCGCATGGTAGTAGCCTCTTTTTTAACTAAGCATCTATTAATAGACTGGCGCTGGGGCGAAGCTTATTTTGCGGAGAAGTTATTGGATTACGAAATGGCCAGCAATATTGGAGGCTGGCAATGGTCGTGCGGGTGCGGGAACGATGCAGCACCGTACTTCCGGGTATTTAATCCGGAACTTCAGGCCAAAAAATTTGATCCCGATCAGGCTTATATCAACCGTTGGCTACCTGAGTATAAACAACAAAAGCATGTACAACCTATTGTTGAACATGCTTTTGCAAGAGAAAGAGTATTAAAAGTTTTTAAGGATGCCCTAAACGAATAGGGATATCCAGATTAACTCAACAAATTAGTTGGTAACATCAACAATTTCGATATCAAAATCTAAACAGGCATTAGGTTGAATCCTCACTATCCCTGTTGATTGATCTGTACTCCCTGTAGTTCCATACCCCTCTGAAGATGGGATGAAAATCCTGACTTTTGCACCCTTTGTAAACTTGGTCAACACTTCCCAACCGGAAATAACTCCCAATAGTGTGGTTGAAAATGTTCCATCAGTATTAGAATCAAACGAAGTTCCATCAAGGGTACGACCTGTATACTTGGCTTTCAAAGTAGAAGTAAGATCAATAACCTCGGTACCTGTACCCGCCTGGATAACAGAATAGTAAACTCCGGTTGAAGGATCTTTTGTAGCCGTTAAACCTTTTGATTGTAAGAACTCTCTGATCCTTCTATCATCCAGTAATCTTTGAGACTTTTCAGGATAAGTAGTAACCGTAAATTCTATATTTTCATTTGAAGGGACGTTTAAAAGAGTAGCTCCATTTTTACCAAAGGCAAGGTACGAAGGCAATAAAATTCTTGCAACACCACCTGGCTTAAGTACCTGTAATACTTTCCTTAAACTTGGCAGCTGGATACCTGTATTCAAATAAGAAAAAGTACTAGCATACCCCACATACGTCCCTAAGTTACTTATAGCAGGTGTAGTGAAATAATTAGTTCCACTAAGCAACGACTTTACAGATACAGAATACAAAACGGAATCGGTAGTTTTAAAAAGCTCTCCGGTTCCCAGTGTTTTAATCTGATAATAAAATCCTGTTTTATCAGGATCCTCAATTGCATCTGTAATATTATTGCTCGAGATGTATTCTTTTATTTTGGTGTCATCTATACTTTGAATAGACTCATATTCCTTTTTACAAGAATTTAGAAGAATCAAACCTACTAGAACAAAGGTATATGAGGTTATTTTTTTTAACATACTATTTTTGTTTATCTACTTTTTTAGCAACTTTTTTATAATCAATAATAAAATACAATACAGAATTTGCCGGTACTCCGGGAGTAGGGTAATTCTTATATGCCAGCTTTGAGGGCACCAGTAACTCTATCCGTCCACCAGGTTTAATTAAAGACAAACCTATTCTCCAGCCCGGCATTACACTTTCCCGAATAAACTTAAACGGATTATCGGCAGTAGCTTTACTAAAAACTGAATCGGTCATTAATCGGCCTTCATACTCTACAGTTAAAGTATCAGTCGGGGCGCGGTCGTCCGCTCCTGTCCCGGCAGAATCAATTTTATAATAAAGCCCGCTGGTATCTTTTGTTAAAGTAACCTCATTTGCAACTGCCCAGTCCTTAATTATCGTTTCATCAATCTCAAACTGAGCCTTTTCATCATAGACTTCAGGTTTTGTACACGCGGCTAAAACACCAACAATGATAGCTATCCCTAATAAAAGCCTATTTTTTAACATAATGCACAAAAATAGTCTTTTATTGGCGATAGAACAATTTTTAACCAATTTTAACAATTAACATAAAAAACGCCCCTAAAATATTTAGGGGCGCCCAGTTTATTTATGAAATGTTACTTCTAGTATAAAATAAGTTAGTAACAGTATCTATTAGCAGCTATTAACTGCTGTGCCACACTTTGGCGAACATTTTTAACATTAAACGGCTCTGCTTTAGTAAATCTGCGCAAGCCAACCATCATCATCCTCAGTTCATCGCCTTCGGCAAACGCCCATAGCGCTTCTTTACCGGCCTTTTGAACCGCATCAACTGCTTCCACAAAGTAGATCCGCATTAAATTCAACTGCCCCTCACATTCCTTTTCACCTCTAATGCTTACCAGCTTCTCCGTCCTCAACATTGCCGATTCAGCTACATAAACATAGCTAGCCATATCAGCAATATTCATCAGAATCTCTTGTTCTTTAGACAAGCTCATCATCAGTTTCTGAACCGCAGCACCAGCAACCATTAAAGTAGCCTTTTTAAGATTTTTAATGATCTTCTTTTCTGCAGCAAACAACGTATCATCTTCTTCACCGAATTCAGGAATAGACATCAGCTCACCAGCAACAGCAGTTGCCGGAGTCATCAAATCCAGTTCACCCTTCATTGCGCGTTTCAACATCATATCAACAGTAAGCAATCTGTTTATCTCATTGGTGCCCTCAAATATCCTGTTAATTCTCGCATCGCGATAAGCCCTATCCATAGGCGCTTCTGCTGAGAATCCCATACCACCATAAATCTGTACCCCCTCATCAACAACATAATCCAACGCTTCAGAACCCCATACCTTCAAAATAGCACACTCAACAGCGAACTGTTCTGTAGATTTTAATTTTGCCTTACCGGCATCCATGCCACCCGCAACTAAGGTATCATATGCATCATCAATATTCTGACCCGCACGGTAATTAGCCGACTCCACAGCATAAACTTTAGCAGCCATTTCAGCAAGTTTATAACGGATAGCGCCATATTTAGAGATAGGTCTTTCAAACTGAATACGCTCATTCGAATAATTAATAGCCGTATCTATTACAGATTTAGAAGCCCCGATAGCCGCAGCTGCCAGTTTAATCCTTCCAATGTTTAAGATGTTTACCGCAATCTTAAATCCGTTTTCACGCTCAGACAACATGTTCTCAACAGGTACAGGGCAGTCGTTAAAAAACACCTGTCTGGTCGAAGAACCTTTAATACCCATCTTATGCTCTTCAGGGTTCATGGTAATACCACCAAACTCACGCTCTACAATAAAAGCAGTAAGGTTTTTGTCATCATCAATCTTAGCAAACACAATAAATACATCAGCAAAACCACCATTGGTAATCCACATTTTCTGACCATTGATCACATAATGTTTACCATCAGCACTTAGCTTAGCTTTTGTTTTACCAGAGTTGGCATCAGAACCAGAGTTTGGTTCAGTTAAGCAGTATGCAGCTTTCCATTCGCCGGTTCCTAGCTTAGGAATATATTTATCTTTTTGGGCAGCATTTCCATAATATAGAATAGGTAAAGTCCCAATTCCTGTATGCGCAGAAAGTGCAACAGCGAAAGAGTGACCGGCACCAATAACATCAGCTACCAGCATCGAGGTATTAAAGTTCTTTCCAAAACCACCATATTCTTCAGGTATAGATACACCCAGAATCCCCAGCTCTCCTGCTTTGTCCATTAGCGAAGGCATTAATCCTTCTTCCTGCGTATCAATACGATCAAGATTTGGATATACCTCTGCTGCAAGGAAATCACGACAGGTTTGCGCAATCATTTTCTGCTCTTCATCAAATTCTTCAGGAATAAATACATCCTGATAAGTGGTTTCTGTTATCAAAAACTCTCCACCCTTAATAGTCTTTTTGTCTGTAGTTTCCATATACCTATAAGATTAAAGCATTTCAAAAATACCGGCCGCACCTTGTCCGCTACCCACACACATGGTTACCATTCCGTATTTTTGTTTTCTTCTTTTTAATTCATTAAACAATTGCACAGATAGCTTGGCACCGGTACACCCAAGCGGGTGACCAAGTGCAATAGCACCTCCGTTAACATTTAAAATATCTTTATTGATGCCCAGTTCTCTAACAACCGCAAGCGACTGAGAAGCAAAGGCCTCATTCAATTCAATCAATTCAATCTGATCGAGGGTCATACCCGCTTGTTTCAAAGCTTTAGGAATTGCGTAGATAGGCCCAATTCCCATAATACGTGGAGGCACACCGGCAATGCCATAGCTTACCAACCTCGCGATAGGTTCAACACCCAGCTCTTTCATTTTCTTTTCAGAAACCACCAGTACAAATGCAGCACCATCAGATGTTTGCGAAGAATTACCGGCAGTAATACAACCATCAGCAGCAAACACAGGTTTTAACTTAGCCAGTTTCTCTATCGAAGTATCAGCTCTTGGCCCTTCATCAGTATCCACCACATAGCTTCTGGTTTTCTTTTTCATGTCGGCATCCAGGTAGTTTTCATTTACCGTAATTGGCAAAAGCCCATCTTTCAAATGACCGTTTTTAATTGCTTCAACGGCTTTCTGATGCGACAGATAAGAAAACTCATCCTGATCTTCCCTGCTCACATTATATTCTTTGGCAACCGCCTCAGCTGTTAAGCCCATACCCCAATACCAATCCGGATTAACCCTGGCAACCTCGGCATTTGGAACAACTTTCCAACCACCAAAAGGCATACCCGACATCACTTCAACCCCACCGGCAATAATACAATCGGCCATGCCGCTTTTAATTTTAGCTACGGCAGTAGCAATAGTTTCTAAACCCGATGCACAATACCTGTTAACAGTAACACCTGGTACTTTATCCGTATCTAAACCCATCAGCGATATCATACGGCCAATATTTAGTCCCTGTTCTGCTTCAGGCGTAGCATTACCTACAATCACATCATCAATTTGCTCATTATCCAGATTGGGTATAGATGCTACCAAATGTCTGATTACTTCAGCCGCCAGATCATCCGCCCTCGTAAAACGAAATACACCACGAGGGGCCTTGCCTACTGCGGTACGATATCCTGCTATAATATATGCTTCTTGCATGTCTTATCTTTTTTAATCAAAAAATTAATTTCTTAATGGCTTGCCTTTAGTTACAATACTTTGAATACGTTCAAGCGTTTTCCTTTCGCCGCAAAGCGATAAAAACACTTCCCTTTCCAAATCCAGTAGATACTGCTCGGTTACCTCTGTTGGCGATGAAAGATCACCTCCACACATTACCCAACCTAATTTCTCAGAAATCTTTTTATCATGCTCAGAGATGTAATGACCCGAGTACATGGTATTGGCACCGGCATAAACAATACCTAAGCCCTGTTTACCCAATACCTTAATATCTTTTCGTCTAACTGGCTGCGTATAACCCGCATCTGCAAGTTCAATTGCCTTAGCCTTAGCATCAGCAATTAGCCTGCTCCTGTTCATAGAAATAGAATATTTGCCTTTTTGCAAGTAACCCAGCTCAAAAGCCTCAACAGCCGAGGTAGAAACCTTAGCCATACCAATAGTTAAAAACCTATCCTTAAGCACATTCTGAACAATCTGATCATCATTATATTCATCAGAAGCCCTTAAGGCAAACTCTTTGGTACCACCACCACCAGGTATAACCCCTACACCAAACTCAACCAAGCCCATATAGGTTTCGGCATTAAGCTGCACATGATCAGCATGTAAGCTGAACTCGCAACCACCACCAAGTGTAAGGTTATGCGGCGCGACAACTACCGGAATAGATGAATACCTGATGCGCATAGAAGTATTCTGGAACGTCCTTATCGCCATATTCAACTCGTCCCACTCCTGCTCAACCGCCATCATAAAGATCATCCCTACGTTGGCACCGGCCGAGAAGTTTGCCCCATCATTTCCAATAACCACCCCTCTGTAATCCTTCTCTGCCATATCAATGGCTTTATTAATGGCCTGTAAAGTATCGCCACCAATGGTATTCATTTTAGAATGAAACTCTACGTTGATAATTCCATCGCCTAAATCAATAATCGATGCACCGGAGTTTTTCCAGATCACCCTGCTCGCCCTTAAATTATCAAGAATAATAAATGCCTCGGTACCTGGCACCGCTTTATAGCTTTTAGAAGGAATATCATAATATTTACGAACCCCATCCTCTACCTTGTAAAACGATGTGTTACCGGCAGCAAGCATTTCATGAACCCAGGCCGCAGCCTCGTGTCCATATTTTTTCATGCCCTCAATAGATTCCGCAATACCTACGGCATCCCAGACCTCAAACGGACCTAAATCCCATCCAAAACCGGCACGCATGGCATCATCAATTCTATATAATTCATCAGATATCTCCGGGATTCTGTCAGACACATACTCGAACAAACCAAAAAACGAAGCCCTGAAAAGTTCACCTGCTTTATCTTTGCCCGCAGCAAACACCTTCATCCTGTCTCTTACGTTCTCAATCGGTTTGGTCAAATCCAGTGTAGCCGATTTAACTTTTACCTGCGGTCTGTATTCAAGTGTTTTTAAATCAAGGGCAAGAATCTCTGTTTTGCCTTCTGCAGTTTTTGTTTTTTTATAGAAACCCTGATTGGTTTTATCACCAAGCCATTTATTGGCTTCCATCTTTTCTACATAAGCCGGAAGTTTAAAAAGATCGTGTGCTTTATCATCCGGACAATTATCATAAAGTCCTTTGGCAACCTTAATCATGGTATCCAGTCCCACCACATCAGTGGTACGGAAAGTTGCCGATTTTGGTCTGCCCAAAGCCGGCCCGGTATATTTATCTACCTCTTCTACCGTCAGTTCCATCTTTTCAACCAGATGTAAAAGTGCCATAATAGAATACACACCAACCCTGTTTGCTATAAAAGCAGGCGTATCTTTACATAAAACCGTGGTTTTACCTAAAAACTTATCTCCATAATGCATCAGAAAATCTACCAGTTCTGGTTTGGTATGCGGAGTAGGTATAATTTCAAGTAACCTTAAATAACGAGGGGGATTAAAGAAATGCGTGCCGCAGAAATTAGCTTTAAAGTCGTCACTTCTGCCCTCGGCCATCATATGAATAGGGATTCCAGAAGTATTGGAAGTAACCAAAGTACCCGGTTTACGGTGCTGCTCTACCTGCTCAAATACTTTTTTCTTAATATCCAGATTCTCTACAACAACCTCTATTATCCAATCGCAACCTGCAATTTTAGACATATCATCATCAAAATTACCAGTAGTAATTTTGTTTAGTACTTTTTTGGAATAAACTGGCGAGGGATTGGTTTTTACAGCGGTTTGCAATGCCGTATCAACTATACCATTTCTGGGGCCCTCCTTTGGCACAATATCTAACAACAAGACCTCAACACCTATATTTGCAAAGTGACAGGCAATACGCGATCCCATAATTCCGGATCCCAATACCGCTACCTTATTTATCTTTTTGTTTATCATTTCCATCAGTATATTTTTGCTTTTAATGATTATCAAGCTGTTACCTGGTTAGCCCTTATTTTCCCCGTTTTCTTCGGGTATTTTATAAGCTAAAGTCAGTTTATTTAGTTTCTGTAAGGATAGTATCAAATTGTTCTTTTCGTGGGAGTTTAGGTTTTCATTTAAGTACTCATTAAATGAAATAACAACCCCTTTTGCCAGTTGTCTTTTCTCGCGGCCAAAATCAGTAAGGTAAACTTTAACCGATCGCTTATCTCCGGCCGATGTTTCCCTGTATATTAACCCCAGTTCTTCCATATTGTTTAACATTCTGGACAAACTCGTTGCCTTGACCCCAAGCAGACCTGCAAGCTGAGATACTGCCGTCCCCTCTTTGTCTATATTAATTAATACATAACCAATTGCCTGCGTTATCCCGAATCCGGACGCGATCTGGTTATAGGTGTTGGCCATGTTTTGCCATACTACTTTTAAAAAATAATCTATTGTCTCCTGTTGTTTCATTAAATACTATGCTTGCATAACAAAGCTATTGAAATAATAATTAGTTTGCAAGTATAATTTACAAAATATTATATCATAAAAAACCCCACTCTAAATCAATAGAGTGGGGTTTTAAACTTAATACTGTTTCAGACTAGTAAAGCGTAAACTCTACCCTTCTGTTTTTCTGACGGCCTGCTGCAGTTTTATTACTTGCAATAGGCTGACTCTCGCCATATCCAGTTGCCTCAATACGAGAAGCATTAGCTCCTTGAGACACTAAATAAGCTTTTACAGATTCCGCTCTATCTTTAGATAACCTCATATTTAATGCATCAGATCCTGTATTATCAGTATGACCTGCTAATTTTAAACTAAAGTTTTTCTCAACCAATAGCGCTGCTACACGATTTAAAGTAGCATATGATTTTGATCTGATTGTAGCTTTACCCAAATCAAATTCTAAGTTTTTAATTGCATCAGCAACAACCTTACGATCTGCTTCAGTAATCACTACTTTTTCAACCGGAGCTGGTACTTTTAACGGACATCCAGATCCATCAACTACAGTTCCTGCAGGAGTATCCGGACATTTATCCAATTTATCGGCAACACCATCACCATCTGTATCTTTCAACAAATCGTTCATTTCGCCTCTTAATTTCTGGTTTTCAGCTTTCTGAGCTTCAAGATCGCCTTTTAATGCATTGGCAGTTTGCTTAGCCTGTAAAGCCTCATCATAAGTTAAAGCTACAGGATTATGCCATGCAAGTTGTTTCTGACCGCTACCCAAAGCAAACTCTAAACCACCATAAGCGTACGAGTATTTGTCATTGCTTCCACGATAGTAACCATCAAGATCATCATTATCAAGATAGCTCATAGTCCAACCTAAATCAAGGTTAATCCTGTCAGACAGTTTGAATTTAGCACCAACACCAACCGGAATAACCAGTTCGTTAAGCGTTTCACCATTTTTGTAGTCGGTTAAACCAGCACTACCTGTAGACGTTTTAACCTTATAACCAGCAACACCGGCACCAGCTGATGCATATAACTGCAGTGCATTATTTTTATTGAACATATCAATATTAAACAAATTCACTACAGCATTTAAGCTTGCTGAATAATCCAGCGTAGTTTCGAAAGCACTGATAGGGCTATCGTTTACCGCACCACTTTTGTATGGTTCCGAATTATCACCAGTCAATTTACCTCTTACCCCATCTAAACGCAATGAGAAATATGGCGTAAATTGTTTTTTAATGTATAATCCGTAACCGAAGTTACTTTTCCAATTAGAGAAATCATTTTTTCCTCCCAATGGAGAAATTGGAGCTAATGCACCGCCATTTATACCAATAGACCACGTATTTAATTTATTTGCATCGCTAGTTGTTACCCTTGTTGAATCCTGAGCCTGGGCTACACCACCAACAAGCAGTGCTGCAACAGCTACAGGTAAACATTTAAATAGTCTTAGTTTCATAGATCGAGTTTTTAAATAATTATCGGAATCTTTTTAATTCCAGTTCAATTATTCAATACTCAGGCCAAACAGCTAAAACCACCTTTAACAATGCTTAAGAGGTAAAGGCACTGTGCTATATACTATACAAAATCTACCATGCCGCAATGCTATCATCGCCCCTAGGGTCGGCACCACCCTGATAATATCCCCACTTTGTTTTCAATATCGCATCAACGCGGCCAATTGGTCCACGAGGGGTAATATTATATCCTTTAGCCTTAAGTTTTAACACAGTTAAACTATCAAGCGTGTTTTCTTCAGTGTAAACCTCATCGGGCAACCATTGGTGATGAAACTTTTTAGCCGACACCGCCTGTTGCATACTTTTTTCAAACTCTATTACATTTAATATCGTTTGAAAAACCGAAGTAATAATGGTTGAACCACCCGGCGTACCTACAACCATAAATAGCTTACCATCTTTTTCCATAATGGTTGGCGTCATGGAGCTTAGCATACGCTTGCCTGGTGCAATGGCATTGGCTTCGCCACCAACCAAACCATACATATTAGGCGTTCCTGGTTTTACTGAGAAATCGTCCATTTCGTTATTCAACAAAAAACCAGCCCCTTTTACCACCACAGCAGCACCATACGATCCGTTTAATGTTGTAGTTATCGATACAGAATTCCCATCCCTATCTACAATAGAGAAGTGCGTAGTTTCTTCATGCTCCCTAACATTTAAAATACCTTCTTTAACTTCGGCGCTTGGAGTTGCCTTGTTCCAGCTAAAATTGCTCATCCTGCTTTTTATGTAAGCATTATCTAAAAGCTGCTGCTCCGGTACTTTAAAAAAATCAGGATCTCCAAGGTATGCAGCCCTATCGGCATATACCCTGCGTTCGGCCTCAACTACCAATTGAACTGTAGAGTCGGCATTTAAGCCCCATCTTTTTAAAGGATAAGCCTCTACCGATTTAAGCAATTGCAACAAAGCAATACCGCCACTTGATGGCGGAGGCATTGTAATAATTTTATATTCTTTATAGTTACCTATGGTAGGTTTACGCCAAACTGCCTTATAGTTTTTAAGGTCTTCTTTAGAGATAATGCCTTGTCCACGTTGCATTTCGGCTATTAAACTATCGGCAACCACACCTTCATAAAACCCGGCACGACCATGATCTCTAATCTGCTCCAAGGTATTGGCCAGCTCTTGCTGCTGTAAAACATCACCCTCTGTCCAATCGCCCGCTTTCAAAAAAGCGGTACCAGCCGGATTGAACTTGGTAAACGTTTCTTTTAATCCGTTAAGCTCTCTGGCTTGTCTGGCACTTACTTTAAAACCGTTTCTTGCCAATTCTATAGATGGCTCAATTAAATCTGCCCATTTGAGCTTACCATATTTCTGATGCGCTTCAACCATTCCGGCTACAGAGCCAGGAACACCGGCAGCTAGATGGCCGTATAAACTTTTATCGGTAATGGCATTACCGGCAGAATCTAAATACATGTCTCTTGATGACAATGCTGCTGCTTTTTCTCGAAAATCTAAACTATTGGTTTCTCCAGAAGCAGAGCGATAAACCATAAAGCCGCCGCCGCCAAGATTACCTGCATTCGGATAAACTACTGCCAGAGCAAACTGTACGGCAACCGCAGCATCAACCGCGTTACCGCCCTTTTTTAAAATACCAAGTCCAACCTTAGAGGCAAGCGGACTGGCAGAAACCACCATTCCGTTTCTGTACTCGTTGCTGTTATGCTTTCCAAGCTGTCCTCCAACACACCCAGATAGCATTAACCCTGTAATTAAAGCAAATAGAATGTTCCTATGTGTGTTTCTCTTCTTTATAATTCTCTGCGTCGGCATAAATTTTCTCTATAATATCTTTATTCTTTTCCAGAATAACTTTCCGTTTCAAACTAAGCTTAGGGGTAAGCTCGCCACCATCAATACTCCATTGTTTAGGCAGCAGGGCGAAGCGTTTAACCTGCTCCCACTTACCAAATTCCTTACCGGATAGCTCAACAATTTGCTGGAACTTTTCTAACACATTTGGATCCTTTGCCATTTCAGCATCGGTGGTATACCCAATTCCCTTTTTCGCTGCCCAGGCCTTTAACGCCACAAAATTAGGAACAATTAAGGCAGATGGAAACTTACGATTTTCGCCCAATACCATAACCTGCTCAACCAAAGGAGTTTCCTTAAATTTATTTTCTATCATTTGAGGCGCAACGTACTTGCCGCCTGCCGTTTTAAATATCTCTTTTTTACGGTCTGTGATTTTCAAAAACTTGCCACCCACCAGCTCACCAATATCTCCGGTATGGAACCAACCATCTTTATCTATAGTTTCGGCAGTCAGATCATCGCGCATATAGTAGCCTTTCATAATGTCGTGTCCGCGCGCCAAAACTTCTCCGTCTTCGGCAATCTTTACTTCTACTCCTTTAATTGCAGGCCCAACGGTACCAAACATGGTATTACCGAAGTGGTTTACTGTAATTACCGGCGATGTTTCCGTTAGTCCGTAACCTTCAAATACCGGCATATCTGCCGCCCAGAAGATTCTTGCCAATCGCGGATTTAATGCCGCACCACCAGAAACAATAACAATGATGTTGCCACCCAGTGCTTCCTGCCATTTTTTAAATACCAGTTTCCGGGCAATGCCTAACTTAAAATTATAGAACCAACCGCTTTCAATTTCATACTTCTCGGCCAGGGCTACCGACCAAAAGAAGATTCCCCTTTTAATACCCGTAAGTGCTTTACCCTTTTCCATGATCTTTTCATATACCTTTTCCAATAATCTTGGAACAGTAGAGAAAACCGTGGGTTTTACAAACTGAATATCGGCCACAATGGTATCCATACTCTCGGCATAATAAACCGATGTATTGGTATACATGTACAGGTAAACAACCATTCGCTCAAAAATATGAGACAGGGGCAGGAAGCTCAACCCGGTTGTAATTCCTTCTGGCAAAAGCACTGCTGAATTCTCGAAGTTTTTAACCAGGTTATCGTGCGTAAGCATTACTCCTTTGGGTGTTCCGGTTGTTCCCGAGGTATAAATAAGAGTTAAAATATCTTCAGGTTTTATTTGATTTCTATACTCATCAAGATTGTGAGTTTGTTTTACACCATCATCTAACAATGCAGACCAATTATCGGCACCCGGCACGTCATTAAACGTATATACTTTTATATCAGTAGCCAGTTCTGCACATACGTTTTTTAGTTTTTTATAAAGGGCTTCATCGGCAGCAAAAACCACAGTAACTTCTGCATTTTCAAGAATAAATTTGATGTCGTGCTCTGCAAGCGTTGGGTAAAGTGGTATCTGATAGGCACCTATTTGCATAATGGCAAAATCGGTGATATTCCACTCAGGTCTGTTTGGTGAAATCACCGCAACTCTGGATTCTTTTCCTATCCCGATGCCAATCAGTCCACGGCTCAGGGCATCCACAGTATCGCAAAACTTTTGGGTACTGTATTTTACCCACTTTCCGTTTATTTTACCACTAACAAATTCTTCCTTTGGAAATTTCTCTAAATTGTATTGAAGCAAGTCGAATACTCTTGTTATCGTTACAGCCATGGTACTTCGCTTATATTTATATTTAAGAATTTGGTTCACAAAGGTTAGCTCAACATATTCTTCCTATATACCCCTTGTTTTCCAAACTTAACTAAAAATAATCAATATTATTTTACAATTGTAGTGTGATTTTGGTCATATAAATTGATCGCCTTAAGACGAATGTTTCAACTCTCAACCACGCCAACATAAACACTATCCCCCATTACCTTTCCATTGGCCGAGGCAAAGTTCATATAACAATGCAACGCATCTCCCTCAAAATCCGGAGGCAAGACAACAGCATACCCAAGTGCATACCTGTCAATTACATTTACAGCAGTTACAGCCTTCATCTTTGCAGGGTTATACACCAAAAAAGAACCCAAATCCGTATACTGGCAATAGGCCGATTGACCTTGCGGCGACCAACTAAACTTAATACTTCTTGCTGATGAAGAATGCTCCAAAACTGCTTGTACTCCATATGGAGTTTCAACAGAGCCACGGCTATACACCATTTTCGGATAATTAATAAAATAATGATCATCCTCTTCAACAAATGCATGATCATAGTTATAGGCATAAGCCACATTTAAAGGCCTTTTGCCCCTAGCCACATACTTAAAACCCATATTCACTAAAACAGCTATTGGGTTCAAAAAAGTGGTTAATAGCCTAAACTTATCGTTTATCTCTATTTGCTTTTTTGTTGGGCCATTTGTGCTTTTATGATGATGTCCTGTAATAATATCTTGTCCATTTACCCTACGACCTATTATTGGCCCGGTTTTTTTCCGAAATCCGCCAAAAATACCTGCTCTTAATATTCCCATGTGCTGATAAATTAAGCCTCTATCAGGCGTTAAAACTTCCTGTATAAATACTATCGGCCACATCTTTCCTATCCGCAGCAATAAAAGAAACATAAGTTTCCATGTACTTTCCTCTTAAATCTTCAGGAATATTCAACTCATCGCTGCCCGATAATCTGCTATTGCCATAAAGCGCGTAAACTATCTTTTTTGACGCGGGGAAATAAGCCAGCATCATTACCTGATCGGTTGATTCCGGCCATGCCATTTGCGGATTAGTATCCCAGTTAAACTGAAGGGCATCTGTTGTTTGTGTTACCACACAATTTTGGGCTGGTTTTAATAGGCCCTTGCTAACCAGCAATTTATCGCAAGCAATTTCCTGATTCGGATAAGTGCCTTTGATTACATTTTTAATGTTGTGCTGAACAGCCAAATTGTGTGTATTCATACCTGTCTCACCAATCATCGTGCTAAAACCGAGTTCAATAAAAGGCCTCAATGTTTTAATAGTCTCGCTAACTATTTTCATATCCGTTTGTGCCCTTTGCTGATTTTCTGTAGGAGGTTTCTGGCTTTTACCTATTGAACGTACAACAGTTTTACCATTAAGTTTATAAAAAACAAGGTCACCTATTTTACCTGTGTGGCCGCCAAAGAGCCCGTCATTTGCTATCCCCATAATACTTTATTATTTGGTTTACCATTTCGCACATCTCGTGGCGCTAGTTAAATATACTAATAATCAGTCACATAAACAAAAAAAAGCGATAGAAAACACTTGAATAATGCTTAAGAAATATTTGAGAAATGCTTGGGTTAGAAGATGGTTGAAAGATGGTTAGAAGATCATTGAGAGATGGTTGAAATATGTACCTAGATATTTCAACCATCTCTTAAGCATTGTTTAAACATGTCTTTAACATACTTAAGTTCAAGTGTTTCTCAAGTATTTCTTAAGGATTATTTGAGTGTTTCTGATGGTTTTCTCCTACTCCCCGTTTAATCTTTTTCTGAACGCTTCATATCCGATGGATCACCTTCAAAAAGATTGTAGTTATCGTATAGCAGCGCCAGCAACTCTTCGTAAAAAGCCAGAATCATTAAACGCTGGTTTTCATTTAGCTTACTTAAATCTAGCGAATAGGCATGTTTTAAGAATTGATCTATGTATTGCTTACACGTATTTAGTGAATCGGAAATTTGTTTGGCTTGGCTCATTTTTATTTCGTTTAAAAATTAAATGAGTCTCTGATGGGTATAAAAAAGGGATGCACTATGGCGGGCCCTAAATACCGCTAAACCGGGCTTCTCACGGCCTTGGAGACGGGTTTACAATAGAGCCCACAACGCCATAGTGCACCCTCAAAAGTACAACAAATATTGTCATGGGCATTAATCTATTGACTCTCTCCTTTGTTTGTGAGAATTTGGCTTAAGAGACTCTTGTATTAATACCTCATTTAAGAAGTAAATTATATAGTAGTTTTTATGATTTCATTGATCTGTTTTTTCTCTTTTTTAGTTAGTAATAAATTAACGCTATCCTTTCATTTCCATTATTAAATCAAATATAACAAAAACACTTAAACTATTTATAATTTCTCTATAATTAATATTATGATTGAATATTGAAAAATTGAACTATATTTCAGGATTCTGAATAGTTCCACAAAACATCTTAAAAACACACAAAATAATTATGACTATCAAATGGTTAAACGAAAAAATACCGGATTTCACTTGTTTAAAACCATGTAACCTATATAGTTTTACAGAAACAAAATATCATGACAGTAAAAAATAGCCGTTTCATTGACCCTCTTACCGATTATGGATTCAAATTATTATTTGGTAGTGAACCAGATAAAGACATTATGATAGATTTTTTAAACGCTTTGTTTGAAGGCGAAAAAATGATTGTAGATATTTCTTACAGCTCCACAGAATATAGCGGAGAGGATGCCAAAGAGAAAAAGGTGCTCTTTGATTTAACTTGTACAGGCACAGATGGCGAAAAATTTATTATTGAGATGCAGAGAGCAGATCAGGAGTTTTTCAGAGACAGATGTGTGTTTTATATGTCAAGGCTTATCAGCGCTCAACTGCCTAAAGGCACTTCCAATTGGGACATTCCGCTTAAAGAAGTTTACCTCATCGGTATTATGGAGTTCCAGTTCAACAACATCAACAGTAATTACCTCCATAACATTGCACTTGTGAACAAAGACACCGGAAAGGTTTTTTACAAAGGCATGGGCTATAAGTTTTTAGAATTGCCTAACTTTGATAAAAAGGAAAGCGAACTGGTAACGGATCTGGACAAATGGTTTTATCTTTTAAAGAACCTAAGCCGTTTAGACAAGATTCCTGATTTTCTGGACAAAAGAGTATTTCAGAAAATATTTAAAATTGCGGAAATGAGTAAAATGACCAAAGAAGAACGTGAATTGTACCACTCGGATGTGAAAGCAAAATCTGACTGGAATGCCGGTATTCGTTACGCAGAGAAAAAAGCTATGGAAAAGAGTCGCCTGGAAATAGCTATAAAACTCAAAGCTAAAGGCATGTCAATTGACGAGATAACTGAAATTACGGGTCTCGCTATCGAGGAAATAGAAAATCTGTAAGAGATACACTACACCTCCCATTCAGATTACGGCTATTAAATTGCCTTTTCACAAAACTACATCGCTGAAAACCAGTATTTATAATCTGAATGTCATGCCGTGGCACAATAGTTGTTATCATGCTCTCATCTAATAAAAAGTTAAAAACAGACATTATGAAAAAATTAATCTTTACTCTATTTTGTTGTACAGCATTGCTAGCATTAACATCAAATGTGGCTAGTGCTCAAAGTTATAAAACTGCCCTAGGTATGCGTATTGACGCTGGCGACGGTTCAACCGGTGTTGGTTTTAACGTAAAGCACTTCTTCTCTAGAAACGGTGCAGTTGATGCTAACCTTATCTTTTTTGACGGAAATGTTGTTGGTTTAGGTGCTGAATTTCAATACCAGGCTCCAATTGCAGGTGCAAGAGGATTAGATTGGTACTTAGGTGTTGGTCCGAATTTCTTGTTTGGAAAACATTCAACTGCGGTTCAACTTAGACCTACTGCTGGTTTAGATTTTAAAATCCCAAATGCACCAATTGACTTTGCATTTGACTGGCGCCCAATGTTTACCCTTAATCAAGGAACAGAATTTACCGCAGCGCGTTTCGGTATTTCATTACGTTACGCGTTCTAGATAAAACTACACATCTTCCCTATTGAAAAACAACAAGGGCTGCGAATATGAATTCGCAGCCCTTGTTTTATATCGGGGTTTTACTAAAAAAATCTTTACTGGTCGGTCTTGCCAAACAAGAGATCTCTCCTATTGTCGAGATGACGGCATGTACTACACACTGCGTCCATTGCTCATTTGCTCCACAGCATATGCTCCATACTATGCATCCAATTCACTTAAAAAATGCTTGCTAAGAAGAGGCCTAGGAATCATTGCGCTTTTTCAGCCCATTTATTCCAGACTCTGAATAGTAAGTGTTTTTTACTCTTTACTTCCCAAAAGCCACCGTTCCCTAACGGCTTTCTCCCCTTCACTTGCATTCTCATTAACCGTTGTTACCAATTTAACATTCGGATTAGACTTTAAAGTAAGTTTAATATCCCTTACCAATCCATCTCTTCTAATAGTTACAGTAATCACATCGCCAACATTTTTGCTGGTCACAACAGGCATTTTCTCGATGGCAACCTCAACAGGCACCCCCTCAACAGTTACAATCTGATCGTTCACATTTAAGCCACCATCCCAGGCAGCAGAATTACGCGAAACAGCCGATACAATAATATCACCCTCTACTTTTTTAGAAGCCACACCTAGATACGGAATACTTTTACCTTCATTTTCGTCTACAACGTTAATACCAGCATAGCCAAAGTATTTTTTGTATTCAACAGCATCCGTTCCATTTACATACTTAGCCCAGAAATCAGTAAAGCTGATGCCACTCACTTTCTCTACCATAGCCTTAAATTCAGCATCAGTATAACCTCTACCCAGTTTCTTATAATACTCATGGTACATGGCTTTCATTACATCATCCAAACTCTTGGCTCCTTTTGTAGCGTGAGCAATTTCGATGTCCATTAACATGCCTACAACCTCACCTTTGCTGTAATAAGAAATGGTGGCGTTGTTAGAGTTTTCATTGGGACGGTAAGCTTTAATCCATGCATCGTAACTAGCCTCGGCGGCCGACTGCACTTTAGCACCCGGAGTGTTTACCACATTGGCAATAGCAGTTGCAAGCGCCTGTGCGGTTTCATCAACAGTAAAAAAACCAGCACGGTGAGTTAGTTTATTCTCGTAGTACGATGTAAAACCTTCGGCAACCCAAAGGTTTGTGGTGTAGTTTTCATTGTCGTAATCAAACGGACCTAAAGCAACAGGGCGCAAACGCTTTACATTCCAAAGGTGATAATATTCGTGTGCAACAAGATTTAAAAAATCTTTGTACCCTTTTGGATCAGCATATTTATCTCTGGATGCGCCAAGCACGGTAGAGTTTAAATGCTCCAGACCACCCCCTCCAACAGAGCGGTTGTGCACAATAAAAGTATAATGTTTGTTTGGGTTTTCGCCATAAATAGCAGTTCCCTGTTCAACAACTTTAGCCATATCAACTTTTAGTTTGTCTTTATCGTAGTTACCGCCCCCGTACATAGCCACCTCGTGTTTAACACCAGATGCGGTAAATTCAAAAACATCTTGATTTCCTACTTCAATAGGGCTATCGAACAAAATATCGAAGTTCGATGCCGTATAAGTAAACGGTTTTCCGCTTACCGGCTCTAAGCCTGTAGATACCTTTTCCCAACCTTTAAAAGGGTTCACTTTAACGGTGCTTGGCAGGTTTAACATGCCGTCAGGATACATAAATATTCCGGTGCTTGATAAAAAAGCATGACTTTCATCAACAAAAGAGGTACGTACAGATATTTCAAAAGCATACACACGGTATTTTATTTTTACGTTTTTTGCTTTTGCAGCGTACACTCTCCAGGCGTTTTTCCTTACTTTCTCGAACTTAACAGGCTTGTTATTAGCAGTGGCCGAAAAGCCTTCTACATTTTTTGCAAACTCGCGAACCAGGTATGATCCCGGTGCCCATACAGGCATTTTTACGTCTACAAAATCCTTAGTTAATCCTGAAATGTTCATTTCCATTTCAACGTAATGTGCCTGTGGTTCTGTGAAATTTACCTCGAACCCAACCTTTACCTGCGACTTAGCTGTCATACTTATTGATAGTAATACGATTAATCCTGCTAATGATGTTCTCATCAAAAATTCTTTGTTAATATTAAGTTAGTTGTTTTTTACTGTGCCAAACTTAGATAAAAGTGCTTAAAATAGTGTATATTTTATGTGCCCTTTAATAGGCTCGTAAGTAAAATATTACGTTAATGGGGCTGTAACATCCTTAATACAAGGGTTGTGGGGCACCATATTTGAATATTTTTGTACGCTAACAAAGTCAATAAAGCCAATATGAAGCTCAAGTATATCGTTTACGCCCTAATTGTTTTAGGGTTTCTTTATTTTATCTATTACAGGATTTCGGCCAATAAGGCCATCGAAAATTCAGGTGGTGGAAAAGGCGGAGGCAAAGGTGCTAAAGGAGGCGCACCAACAATGAATGTAAATGGCGTGGTTGTAGCAGCTTCTGCTTTTAACAACGACCTTGAAATAACAGGAGCTATTGAAGCCAATGAGGCTGTTACTTTAAAAAGTGAGGTTTCTGGTTTGGTTACCGGAATTAATTTTAAAGAAGGTACAAACGTAAGTAAAGGTACGCTGCTGGTAAAAATTAACGATAGAGATATACAAGCCCAGCTACAAGACGCGCTTACTAAAGAAAGGTTATCTGCTACTAACGAAGCCCGTGCAAAACAGCTTTTGCAAAAGGGAGCAATTAGTCAGGAAGAGTATGACACGTCGCTGGCAGACTTGCAATCGCTTAAATCGCAAACACAATTGATCCGTGCGCAATTGGCTAAAACGTCAATATATGCGCCTTTTAGCGGTAAAATTGGGTTACGTTCTATCTCGGTTGGCGAATATATTACTCCTGCCAGTGTTATTGCAAACCTGCTTAGCATAGACCCTATTAAAATAAACTTCGCGGTTCCTGAAAAGTATGTGGGCCAGATCAAATTAAACTCTGAAATATCTTTTAGAACTGATGGGTCTGCAAAACCTTACACCGGAAAGGTATTTGCCATTGAACCGGGAATAAATTCGCAAACAAGAACGCTGCAAATTAAAGCATTGGCTGCTAACCCGAATAACGAGTTGCTGCCGGGTGCTTTTGCAAGGATTAAACTAGCACTTACTACTTTAAACGATGCTATTTTAATTCCTAATGAGGCTATAATTCCTGTGCTTGACGGGAAGACGGTGTTTGTAAGTAAGGGCGGACAGGCGCAACAGGTTTCTGTTGAAGCTGGTACGCGTACTGCAAAAGCTATCGTGATTACTTCGGGACTAAAAGTTGGAGATACAGTTTTAACCACAGGTGCCATGGCTCTTAAAACAGGGACGCCGGTACATGTAACAGTTACTAAAAACTAAGAGCGGCAGGATGAGTATTTCGACCACGAGTATAAAAAGGCCGGTTTTGGCCATTGTAATGAACCTGATGATCCTTTTGTTTGGGGTTATCGGCTATAACTTTTTAGGAGTTAGGGAGTTCCCGAATATTGACCCTACGGTGGTTTCTGTGCGGACTTCTTATCCGGGTGCCAACTCTGATATTATTGAATCGCAGATCACTGAACCGCTTGAAAAATCTATTAATGGGATTGACGGGATCAGAAATATTTCTTCATCAAGTAATCAGGGTAGTAGTAATATTACCATAGAGTTTAATCTGGATAAAAATATAGATGATGCGGCTAATGATGTGCGCGATAAGGTTTCGCAGGCTGCAAGGAGTTTGCCTAAAGATATTGACGGTAATCCGGTTGTAAGTAAGGCTGATGCCAACTCGGATGCTGTAATTACGATGACTGTGCAAAGTGATAAGCGTAATGTAATGCAGCTAAGTGACTACGCCGAAAACGTGATTTCTGATAGACTGCAGACCATAACCGGGGTTAGTAGTATACAGATACAGGGGCAAAGAAAATATGCCATGCGTATTCGTATTGACCCGAATAAACTGGCTGCTTATGGCTTAACTTCGCAGGATATTGTTACTGCCTTAGACAGGGAAAACGTAGAGTTGCCATCTGGTAAAATAACCGGTGCAAGTACGGAACTGGTTATAAAAACCTTAGGTAAGTTAACTGACGAAGATGAATTCAACAACCTGATCCTGAAAAATGATTCGGACAATGTAGTGCAGTTAAAAGATGTTGGCTATGCGGTTCTGGGTTCTGAGAATGAGGAAACTGTTTTAAGAGAATCAGGAAAGCCAATGGTTGCTGTCGGTTTGGTGCCGCAGCCAGGTGCTAACTATCTTGATATTTCTAAAGAGTTTTACAAGCGGTTTGAGCAGCTTCAAAAAGATATTCCGCAGGATATAAAACTTAATGTTTCACTGGACACTACCAGGTTTATTCAGAGCTCGGTTACTGAGGTTGCGGAAACGATTATTTTATCACTGATTCTGGTAATTCTGATCATTTACCTGTTCTTTAGGGATTGGGCAATTGCAATGAGGCCGCTGATAGATATTCCGGTTTCGCTGGTGTTTACGTTTTTTATCATGTACATTTTTGGGTTTTCTATTAATGTATTGTCGCTGCTGGCCATTGTACTGGCCACGGGTTTGGTGGTTGATGATGGTATTGTGGTTACAGAAAATATCTTTAAAAAGGTGGAAGAGGGCTACTCTCCTTTTGAGGCCGCAATTAAAGGTTCTAACGAGATCTTTTTTGCTGTTATTTCAATTTCAGTAACCTTAGCCGCAGTGTTTTTACCGGTTATATTTTTGCAGGGCTTTGTAGGCCGGCTGTTTAGGGAGTTCGGGGTGGTAATTGGAGCCGCCGTGCTCATATCGGCATTTGTATCACTTACTTTAACACCGATGCTAAATGCTTACCTAATGAAAAAAAGCGGGCATAAGAAATCCAAATTCTATGACATGACGGAGCCATACTTTGTGGCCATGAATGATTGGTATGAAGAAAAACTAAACAAGTTTTTGGACAGAAGGTGGTTGGCTTTGCCTATTATTTTGGTTTGTTTGGGTCTTATTGTTTTGTTTTGGAAAATTTTGCCTAAAGAAACAGCTCCTTACGACGACAGAAGTGCGATTAACATGAACCTGACTTTACCTGAGGGTTCTTCTTTTGCCTATACGGATGACTTTGTTGGTAAGGTTTCGCAAATGGTTCAGGATTCTGTACCTGAAAAGAAAGTGGCCATTACGGTTACTTCGCCTGGTTTTGGTGGCTCGGCATCGACAAATAGTGGTTTTGTAAGAATGGGCTTAACTGATCCGGGTGAAAGACAACGTTCGCAAGCTGATATTACTAATGCCTTAACCAAGATTACCAGGAAATATACGGAAGGAAAAGTAGTGGTAACACAACAGCCGACTATTTCGGTTGGTCGTAGAGGTGGTTTGCCTATCAATTACATTATACAGGCTCAGAATTTTGAAAAGCTAAGAGAAAAAGTGCCTTTGTTTATGGATGAGGTGGCTAAGGATCCTACTTTTACTACTTCTGATGTGAACCTGAAATTTAATAAGCCTGAAATTGACTTAACTATTGACAGGGCTAAGGCTAAAAACCTGGGGGTTTCTGTAGCAGATATTGGTTCTGCTTTGCAACTGGGCTTAAGTGGTCAGCGTTTTTCTTACTTCTTTATGAACGGAAAGCAGTATCAGGTTATTGGTCAGTTTGAGGTTGGTGACAGGAAAGATCCGCTTGATCTTAGTTCTGTATATGTTAGAAACGATAAAGGTGAGTTGATTCAGATTGACAACCTGGTTTCGAGTAAAGAAGAAAGCAGTCCGCCTCAGTTATTCCGTAACAACCGCTTTACGGCTGCGACTGTTTCAGCAGGTTTGGCTCCGGGTAAAAGTATTGGAGAAGGTTTGGATGCAATGGACAGGATATCGGCTAAAATACTTGATGAAACGTTCTCTACAGATTTAGGTGGTGAGTCGAGAGATTTTAGAGAGAGTTCTTCAAATACTTCATTTGCTTTTGGTCTTGCGTTATTACTGGTTTACCTGATCCTTGCGGCTCAGTTCGAAAGTTTTAAAGACCCTATTATCATCATATTAACTGTACCAATGGCTGTAGCGGGAGCATTTTTATCCCTCTGGTTATTTGGCCAAAGCTGGAATATATTTAGCCAGATTGGCACCATTATGCTTATCGGATTGGTAACTAAGAATGGTATTTTGATTGTTGAATTTGCCAATCAGCTTAAAGAAAAAGGCAAGAGCGTTCATGATGCAATTAGAGAGGCTTCTGTATCGAGGTTAAGACCTATTTTGATGACCAGTTTGGCCATTGCCATTGGTGCGCTTCCTATTGCAATGGCATTAGGTGCCGCTGCAAAAAGCAGAATGGGTATGGGTATTGTGATTGTTGGTGGTACTATATTCGCGCTGATTCTTACGCTGTTTGTTATCCCTGCTATTTATTCGTTCTGGTCTAAAGAGCACAAGGAAAATTCGGAGCTAAAAGAGTCTTTAATAGCTGCGCTGAAAACGGAAAATGTATAAGTGGCCATTTACAAAGAGAAACATGAAAAAGCTTAATTTTATTTTGATCATACTTCTTGCAGCCTTTGTACAAAAAGCATCGGCTCAGGAAAAACTAACGCTTCAACAGGCAATTACCATCGCTCTGCAAAATAATTACGATATAAAACTGGTTAACAATGATTTGCAGATTGCAAAGAACAACACCAATATTGGCAATGCTGGGTTCTTGCCTGGGGTTACAGGGAGTTTTGCAACTGACGGGAGTAGACAGAACACGGTGCAGACTACCTCTACCGGGGCAGAAAGAGTTGCCGACGGGGTAAGGAACACCAGTATGAACTATGGTGTTGCGCTTGATTGGACAATTTTTGACGGTTTTAAGATGTTTGCTACTTATGATAAATTAAAGGAGTTGCAAAAACAGGGCGAGGTTAACGCAAAAGCCACCATATTAACTACAATTGCGGATGTAATTAATTCATATTATGCAGTGGTAAAACAGCAACAGCTTGTTGTTGCTAATGATAGTGCATTAGATATTTCGAGATTTAGGTTAACCATTGCTGATAATAAACTGCAGCTTGGTAAAGGTTCTAAACTTGACGTTTTAGCTGCTCAGGTTGACTATAACACGGATACATCTGCTTATTTACAGCAAAAAAACCTGTTGCAAACGTCTATGATTACGTTGAATCAGGTTATGGCCAGGGCGATTGATACTAAGTTTACTGCGGAAGAGGATATGGACATTGATTACAAACTGAATTATACGTTGCTGCAGGAGCAAACGTTACAGTTGAACCCTGATCTACAGAATGCTTTTATTAATAAAAAGGTGGCTGAACTTAGTTTAAAGGAGGTGAAGGGGCAGCGATATCCGGTAGTGGGTGTAAATGGTGGTTATGCGTTTTCAAGAAGTGCTAATCCGACAGGATTTAATCAGAAATTTAGAGGTCAGGGTATCTCCTATGGCTTAACTGCAAGCATGAATATCTTTAATGGTTTTCTACAGCGCCAGAATGAAAGAAATGCTAAAGTGCAGATTAATTCATCGGAAGTGGAACTTGAAAAAACCAAGCAAACCATTAGCGCTCAGCTACTGACAGCTTTTGAGAATTATAAAACAAGCTTAGATTTGCTAAAGGTTGAGACTAAAAATGTTGACATTGCCAAGCAAAATCTGGATATCACTTTAGCAAAGTACAGGCTTGGAAGCATTGCCCCTTTGGAACTTAGAGAGGCCCAAAGAAACTCCATAAATGCGATCACCAGATTCTTAGATGCTCAATATCAGGCAAAACTTACAGAAATCAGTTTAAAAGAGATAAGCGGCACTTTAAATATCCAATAAGATTAGTATTTTTATCGCATGATTCTAGTAGCAGACAGTGGTTCTTCTAAGACCGATTGGATGGGTTACAGCCCCAATGAAAAAATCAACTTTAGCACGCAAGGAATAAATCCTTATTTCTTAAATGCACATGATATTTTCAAATTGTTTTCAAAGAAGAAAGAAATTGCCCCTTACGCTGATAAGGTTAAAGAAATCTATTTCTTTGGAGCAGGATGCTCGTCGCCTGATAAAATTGAGGTGATCTCAAATGGGATTTCTTCTTTCTTTACTAAAGCTTATGTTTCTGTTGAGCATGATTTGATTGGTTCGGCATATGCAACTTGTGGTGATAAAAAAGGATTGACCTGTATTTTGGGCACTGGATCTAATATTTCTTATTACGATGGCAAAGAGGTTCATAACGGAGCACATGGTTTGGGTTATGCGCTTGGTGATGAAGGTTCGGGCACCTATTTTGGTCGTAAGCTGATCACAAGCTATCTGTATCACCAGATGCCTGCTGATCTTGCCGTTGAATTTGCTGATACTTATCAAATTGACAAGGAATCTGTTATTACCAATCTTTATCAAAAACCAGCGCCGAATATTTACCTGGCATCAATAAGCCGTTTTATGGCTTCTCATCCTGATCACCCTTTTATTATCAATATTTTACGTGAGGGTTTCCAGGAATTTGTAGATTCTAACATTAAGGATTATCCTAATTACAAAAGCCTTGACACTCACTTTGTAGGCTCTATTGCATTTTACTATCAGGATATTTTGAGAGAAGTTTGTATTGAGAATCAGGTAAAAGTTGGCAAGATATATCAAAAACCTATTGAGGGCATTTACAACTACATCTTAAGAAAAGAAGGCATTATGGTTTAAGCTGCCTTATCTTTTTTATACCATACACAGCTCCTGCGGCAAGCAGTAAACTTACTCCCCCATCAAGTGGTACATCGGGATCATCTCCCGGAAGGCCCGGATCATCAGCTTTGGCCATAGCAGTGGCGTTTAAAATAATTAGCATGATTATAAATGCGTATTTTCTCATATAGGGTCAAGTCTATATAGATTATTTACCATTGACAAACTTTTTTTCGATTAACCGGATATATCCGGTTAATCACCGACTATTGGTTTTCGTACGCCGCATCTTTGCGAAAATTTACGCGGAGGTATATGAACAAGGTTTTATTAAGACTGGTATTTACATGCATTTTATCTTTCTTTCTAGTTATAGCAGCTTCGGCACAAAGCTGGATGAATGGATACAATTACAGAAAGAAGATCACAATTGACAAAAACAAAGTAGCTGTTGCCGTTCTTTCTTCTTATAAGGATCTTGTAGATTTCCCGGTATTAATAGAACTTGAAGATGATGATTTGAAACATGTTAGTGAGTATTGCGGGAATAAAATACAAAACATTGAGGGAAAGGATATTTCATTTGCACTATCTACAGATCCGGCAGTACCTCTTTCTTTTCAATTAGAAGCCTATAACCCTGCAAGGGGCAAAATGACATGCTGGGTTAAAATTCCTTCTTTATCTGCATGGGGAACAGCTTCATTGCCTACTTCTGTATATTTATACTATGGATCGACAGTACTTCATGAACCTTATAGTCCGAAAAACTTAACTACCTGGTCTTCAGATTATACAAGAGTTTGGCATATGAACCAGGACAACGTTCCGGCAGAAAGTAGAAATGCCCAATCTAACGCTCCTGAACAGAGTTTAATTGGAAGCTCTGGTATCACTTCGAACCATTATATACCTGGGAAGGTGAATAGAGGAGTCATGCTGAATGGCTTATCTGAATCTCTTAGCTCTGATGTTGAAGCAACTAATCCGGAGATAACGGTCTCTGCATGGATTAAAATAAATGCAATCGGAAGGGAGCAGGTCATTATAACCAACAAAATGTCTCTTGGAACAGTTTCAAATGGGTATATAATTTCAATAAGTAGTTCGGGGGAACTTGTAATGGATTTATTTATAGGCAATACTATTGTATATACACTAAAAAGCCTCACTTCACTTACGCCTAATGTATGGTATTATGTAACCGGATTGACAACAAATGGTCAATGCTCAATACTTATCAATGGTGTCATAGCTCAATCCAAAGCCCCTGCCAGCGCAAGGCTAGGAGCTGGAGGAACTATTAAAATTGGCTCATCTAAAAATAACGACCAATATTTTAATGGTACAATTGACGAATTAAGGATACAAAAAGTAGCAAGATCAACGACATGGCTGTCAACTGAATATACAAATCAAAATAATCCGACAGCATTTTATTCCATAGGGCCGGAAGAATATTCATCTGCCGGATTCGCAATATTTACAGGCTCTAAAAATAACTTGTGGAATGTTGCCTCAAATTGGAGCAATGGCGTTATACCAGGCAATAATGCGAGCGTTATTATTAGTTCTGGAAAAACAACTGATATTCCAGACAATACGAACATAAAGTTAAAATCATTAGTTCTTGAACAGAATGCAAGTTTAACTATCAATAGTGCTGTAGATGTTAGCTGTATAGCCAAGGTAGCCTCAGGAGCGTCAATTAAGCTAGCTAATGAGGCAATAGTTGGTTTTGCCTCTGATGTAGTTAATAATGGCAGTATTTCTTTGAGTCAAACCAGGGGGACCTTGGTCTTTTCGGGAGACGCAACAAGGCAAAGATATTCTGGAGCTGGTATAGCCAGGGTGCATCGACTAGAAAATAAACAAATCGCAGAAGGCAATGTATTGACTCTTGATGCTCCGATACAGATCACCGGTTTTGTTGAACTCAATAAAGGTATATTAAACTCGAATGGCCATTTAACTTTACTGTCAAATTTAGGGGGAAGTGCAAGTGTACTGCCTATATTAAATTTAAATGCAGCGAGAGTTATTGGCAATGTAAATGTACAAACCTACATTTCTGGCGATTATCCTGGTCCTGCTACTGCAAGAGGCTGGAGGTTGCTATCCTCACCTGTTTACACCAATATTAACGGCGGCATGAAATATTATGCTGTTAATGCTTTTCAAAACAGTATGTATGTTACTGGTAAAGGAGGATCAGCAAATGGTTTTGACCCGTCTCCTTTAAATGGAGGAACAATTTACACTCACGATCAATCATTACCCGGCACGCTTTCCCAGAAATACACAGCTATTCCAAATATCAGTACAAATATTCCTTTTGGGAGTGGTGTTTACGTCTTTTCGAGAGGGTACAGGGAAGCTCCAAATTCCTATATCAATCAAATACAAACTGCACCCTTTTCTAATCCTACTGGATATGTAATAACTCACTCAGGACTGATTTATACCGGAGATTTAGCTATAGGGTTGTCTAATAAAAATGCGAATGAGGTTGGAGAGGGTTTTAATCTCCTGGGAAACCCCTACCCTGCACCTATACAATGGGGAAATTTGTTAAAGACGAATCTAAGTTCTTTTGTCTGGCTCTTTGATCCGTTAAACAATGCTTATGTTGTTAGCAACGCCCCTTCGACAATAATACCTTCGGGATCGGGCTTTTTTGTAAAAGTTCTTGACGGGAACACCTCTGGATCCTTAAAGTTCGAAGAAACTTCAAAATACATAGGCAATGATATTCCATTCCCTAGATTATTAACGACCAGAGAGAATTCTGCATCTCTAAAAAGGCTCCAGACGAGAATGCCTTATAGCTCTCAGGAAAGTGATGATCAGGGCTCTCAACTAACCATACAGCTTAAGAGGGAGGCTTTTGAGCAGCAATATGTGGTTTCATTTGTAAAAAATGGCATAGATGATGTAAATGACAAGGATGCAATGAAAATTGGAGAAGGTTATGTAAGCATAGCCGGCGTGATAAATGGAACTAAACTTTCCTTTGATGAAAGAACAACTCTGACGGAAAAGAAAGAAATACAATTGTTTACGAAGGGGTGGGATACTGGGTTGTATTGCTTAAACCTACAGGGTTTGGAAAGTTTCTCGCCCACTACTTCAATCACTCTTACTGACAAGTACCTTAACATATCCCGGGAAATATCACCGTCAAAAAATAATTACTGTTTTTCTATGGATGAAAAGATAACAGAAAGCTGGGGTAATCGTTTTATGCTAACTCTGGAGCCTTTTTCCTTTATGAATCCTGGTACTCTTTATGAAGGAAACGGGGTAACATTATATCCTAATCCAATCATTAACAAGTTTTATATTAAAAACAGTTCCGGGAAAACACTCGATACTAAATTGACAATTAGCAATATTTACGGCCAAATACTATTGACCAAATATTTAATGATTGGCAATGAAGTTCACGAGATAAATGCAGAAAATTTGACAAAGGGGATTTACTTGATCAGCCTTTTTGATAAGGTTTCGAATAAATCTCTCAAAACATTTAAAGTTATAAAAAGATAACGATCATTTTTCAATCAGCAATATTTCGGAATCATCAATGATCTGATATCCCACTTCATAACAATAGAAATATATTTCTTTGATTTCAGTACTATAAGCACTGGTGCAGTAATCAAAGTTAAAGCCTTGAGCCATCATGACACGCTTAGAAACTTTGGTTTTACCCTCGACATTAAGAGTCTTTAGAATACTCCAGTTCTTTTTTAAGGAGCTATTAACCTCTCTGATAATATTCAAATTATCATCATTCCTTTGATCATAATTATGTCTGCTTCTGCATTGATCGTGACAAAATTTTTTATCTGCCCTCCCTTTAAGTAGACTATTGCAGCGAAGACAGCGTCTTTCCTCAATCATGTAAATACAATTTGGGAAATCTATATATTCTACATGAAACCAACCAACTATTTACCCGGGTTTTAGATAATTATATTTTTCGGACTGTAATAGGAAGACTTAAGCCACTGCATGGACTGCTAATCGCTTGTCCATTTCGGCGGTTACCATGGAGGCAATCCAATCTAATTTTTTCTGTTCGGTTGAATTAAACTCTCTATATTGACTATCTACAATACAAACTGTTCCTACATTCAGCCCCCCCTTAGTAGTGATGACAGCCGAAGCAAAAAATTGTAATCCAAGTTCACCAAGCGTCATTGGGTTTAAAATTAAACCAGGATTTTTTGTAATGGTTTCAAATTTTACAAGGCTATCCTTCTGTATTGCAATTGAGCATATATTGTTAGTTTGATCGATGTCTATATCAGCAGATTCTGATTGTTCTGACATACCCCAAGCTTTATGGTTGTCTACAAAATTGATCATTGCTAAAGGAACATTCGACATCTTTGCCGATATCGCTACTAGTTTATCAAACACTGGCTCTGGCTTAGTATGCAAAATTTTATATTGCTCTAAATTTTCCAGGCAAGGGTATTCATTTGGTGAAATTACATTGATTCCAATCATACTTACATTTCGCAAAACAATTAAACTTTATTTTTATCCCATAGCGCTTGCAATCAAGGCATTGCATAACAGCTAACATGTCTGTTACATGGCAATTACCATACCTGATTTGTTATTATGCGTTAAAAAATTGCTTTTTTATGGCTAAAGACGAATAAATGTATCTTCTATTATTAATAGAAGGGGCTTGCTTAAGATCTATGATTCTCAATTAAGAACAACAGACCAGGATTATGTATGACAAAAGATACAATCCAAGAGAAGTAAATGGGGGCAAACTTTCCTCAAACTGGAGTCATTTCCCCAATATTTATAGACAAGGATTCAAAAAAACAGGCCTTCAAAATTGAAATTCTGAAGGCCTGTTAAGAGACGGGTATTAGTATTTTATTTCTTTGTAACCTTAAATTCAGTTCTCCTGTTAAGGGCTCGTCCTTCAGGATTATCTTTACCATTAGGTAGTTCATTAGGAGCTACTGGTTTTGTTTCACCATAGCCTCTGCTTGTCATTCTTGAAATAGGTATTCCTTTTGAAACCAAATAGTCTACACAAGATTTCGCTCTTCTTACTGATAGATCCATATTATAAGCATCAGAGCCCTTGCTATCTGTATGTGCACTTAGCTCGATTTCAATTTTAGGGTTATCCTCCATTATTGAAAATAAATGATCTAGCTTACCTTTTGAATCTTCGGTTAGTGTTGCTTTATCAAACTCATAAAGAACATCTTTAAGAACTATAGGCTTATCAATTTCATAAGGAGTTAAACAAATATCAGGACTAAATAATGTGTCCTTTTTTGCTAAATCATCATACCCGAAATTTAAAATTTTAGAGAAGTATTTATCTTTTTCTGCTGTTAGTTTTAGCTTACGATTAGTGCTTACTTTAAAGGTATACTCACCTGCTTGATTTGTTGTTGTTTTAAGCGTTTGCAGCGAATCAACAAGTATAATAGTGGCATCTTGTAAAGGCTGTTTTGTATCACAATCATAAACGATACCCTTAACGGTAAGGTATTCACGTTTCACGTTAAAAACCTCCAGACAGCAAAGAGATTCACGATCTGAACTAATATAACCTTCGGTATCTGAATTATCAGCAGGAGTATAATATATATCGTCTTTTGATGAGTTAAAAGGATAACCAACATTGCGAGGCTCTGACCAATTAGTAAAATCACCTTCACTTTCATAAAAATCAAATCCCCCCATCCCTATTCTGCCATTACTACTAAAAAGTAATTTATTGGTTTGGGCATTATAGTATGGAGCCTGATCATCTTCAGGAGAGTTTACTTTATTACCTAAATTTATCGCTTGTCCTAATGATCCATCGCTCCTCAAAGGGCAATACCATAAATCATATTTACCTTGTCCACCGGGTCTGTTAGACGAGAAGATTAAGTACTTACCATCTTTAGTAACGAAAGGTTGGATGGCATTAAATCCTTTAACATTTACCTGGCTTCCCAGTTCAACAGGATCGCTCCATCCTTTATCTGACGACGTTAGTTGGTAGATCTTTTTGTCTCCCTTATCTGTCCAGCTGGTAATATAAATTGCCTTCCCGTTCGGATGAAAAGCCGGAGCAGCTGCTTCTTTGTTTAAACTGTTTAATGCTACTTTTTTAATTGTTATACTTCCCGTTAAAGGATTACCTGGAGTTTCATATACAGCATTCAAATATGGGGTCTCTTTTTTTGACACCTTAGCATTCGTTTGATCTGTTAATATTTCCTTTTTGCCTGCATCACCTATTGGTCTGGAAGATGTAAAGTAAAATTTACTGTCTTTTATAACCGGTGTATAGTTCGATCCTTTTTGGTTAATGTCGTTTTGAAGCTTGGTTAATTTAAACAACCTTGGATAGCGCAATTCAAATAATGCAAACTGGCAAGAAGCTATTTCAGATTTTGTTTTTGCGGCATAGGCATCATTAAGTTTATACTTGCTGGCAAATTCATTGAAAGCCGTAACTGCTTCTTCAAATTTTTGATTTGCTCTCAGAGATTCGGCATACCAAAATGTAGCAAGTACATATTTCGGATCCTTAAATTCCTTGGCCAAGGCATACCACTTCTCTGCGTCAGTAAAGTTTTTATAATTCCTTAAAGATTCGGCCAATTGAAATACGCTATACTCGTAATCTTCCTTCTTAGGATTATCTTGTTTAATCTTATTTGCAAAACCATAAGGCACTACAAACCCAGCACTATCTGCTGATGATAGTTGCAGTGATCTTTTATAATATTCTGCAGCTGCGTAATACTCTTTATTTTGAAAATAGACATCCGCTACTCTCTTACTATTGGTTACAAATTGCGCATTTGCAGCAGTTGTGAATAAGCACAGGATCAGTAATGTTTTAAGCAGTTTCATCTGTAAATGATTTATTTATGTTTAGGTGGTCAGATGGAGCTCGCATGATGAATCATGCTCGGTTCATATCGCGTTAGTTTATAATCTTGGACAAAAGAAGTTAGGGCCTGTAATTCCCTTTCTACTGGTAAATGAAATAGATAGCTCTAACCCTCCCTGATTACGTGTAACTCTGCTTAAACTTGAAGTGTTAAAATCATAACTTACCCCAAAGACCATATTTTTTAGGTGTAATCCGAAGAAAGCTATTGCAGAATCATCAACCCTGTAGTTAGACCCGAAAAGCAAATCCGATTCCTGATTAAGCATAAACTGTGCATAAGCACCGATTGCTATTTCACGTGCATTACCTTGTTTCATGTATAGCCCGTTTGGTGTAATATCAAGAACTTCTGACATTTTAATTCTAGCACCACCATGAGCTGCATATCTAATTGGCATACGAACACTATTCCCTAAAAACTTATCGACCGGTCTGGTAATATGCCCTGCCATTGCACCTCCAAACACGTTAACTCTTTGTCCCGGATTTCCATCGAAATACATAAATCCTGCATTTACATCCGGCACTAATGTGTTAGATGATGCAAAAGACTCGTTTATTCCAAAATTAGGATCGTAACCCGTTACTGGATTGAATTGTGCACCCAGGGTAATCTTTGATGGATCAAAGCTTTTATTAAGAATACCCGCTTGCAAACCAAAGTTTATCATGTTTAAACCGATCTTTCCGAAGTGGATACGATAAGCTCCCGAAACCATTGCGCTTAGGTGATTATAACTAATATCTCCAGCATTCTGATTCAAAACCATTGCACCGAATGCTAAGTTTTTAACCGGGGCCATGTCAAATGACGCACCCCCGGTTAAAAATGAATTTGAAATAGTTCCCCACTGTTGTTTGGCATTCAAGGAAACCCTGTATTCACCATCCGTTACCCCGGTCAGTGCTGGGTTTAGCCATAGCGGGTGGGCGTAGTATTGAGAGAAGTGCGGATCAATCTGTGCAACCACCCTTACAGCTCCCAAACTTAAAAACGCTCCTAGTGCTATTATTTTTATTAGTTTCTTCATAACAAATTTGTTTTTCGAGTTTTTAGGTAAATGATTAATATTAACTGGAAACATCTTTTATCTTAATAGGGTTATTGTGCCTTTTTTAGTGGTTTTAGTCCCGTCATTAAATTCCGCTTCCAGGAAATACACATACACACCGTTCGGCTGTATATCACCTTTATACGTTCCATCCCATCCATTTTGAATGTTTAATGATTCGTAAATAAATTGTCCCCATTGATTGTATACACGCAACTTCATTTTTGCAATTGTATTTCCGTACACATACAGAATATCATTTTTACCATCATTATTTGGTGTAAATGTATTAGGGACAAAAACAGTGTTTCCTAAAGGATTATCGCTCTTAGCGGTTAAACTAGTTGCATCACTCAGTTGACAGTCAAGCTGACCTTTAGCCCTAACTCTTATCGTTACACTTTGATCAGGTTTCAAACCAGGTACCCGATAAGTAGTTCCGGTAGCTCCATCTGTAGGTGCCACCCATGTTACTCCATTATCTAATGATACTTCGTAAGCGGTTGCTCCTGGTATTGGATTCCACTGGAATGTTATTTCTGTTGCTTTGTTCTCTTTAACCGTAACCACTGGTGCATCAAGTTTACCTAGCACAGTTACCACAACTGATGTGCGGGTTGTACTTGAACATCCTGCTGCATTGCTACTTTCCACATAATAAGTTGTGGTTGTTGTTAATGCCGGTGTGGTAAATGTAACTCCCTGAGCAATTGAAGTTCCTCCGGTTGCTGCAGTATACCAGCTATATGTAAGCGCTGCATCTGGATTGGTTACAGAAAGTGTAGCAGTTGTGCCTGAACACAATGGGCCATCAGCTCCAGATATTGCAGTTGGTGCTGTAGGAATTGGTGAAGCATTTACTTTCACTGCTGTACGGCCAGCACTTACACAAGATGCTGTTGAAGCTTCAACATAATATGTAGTAGTTGTGGTTATTGCAGGAGTAGTAAAGCTTGTACCTGTGCCAACAGCTGTTCCTGCGACTGGAGTGGTATACCATTTGTAGGTTACCCCATTAGTTTGAGGGCTTGACACACTTAATACGGCCGGAGCTCCTATACAGGCATCAACCACTGCCGAAACTACTATTGGTGTTAATGGTTTTGGCGAAACAGTTACGGTTACTTTAACCCTACCAGTTGCATTTCCACAACCTGAAGCACTTACTGCCAATACGTAGTAATCTGTATTAGTGGTTAAGGTTGGTGTGGTAAATTGTTCACCAGAAAATAATAATGTTCCTCCTACTGACGCACTGTACCATTGGTACAAGATTCCTGCCTCAGCATTATCTACTTTTAACACAGTTGATTCGCCACTGCATATGCTTGTTCCTGCACTAGCAACATCTGGTGTTTCTGGCAAAGGATTAACTGTTAACGTAATCACTTTTGCACTGGCAGCAAGGTTTTCACATCTGTTACTTCCTCTTACCGTTACATAATAATTAGTGGTTGCGGTAAGTACCGGAGTAGTAAACTCAGCACCTGTGAACACAGCATTAGTTAATGCTGCATCGCTGTACCAGGTAAACACTGGGTTAGTTACTGTAGTACTTGAAGCAGTTAGTGTAGCCGTAGTACCTGCGCAGAATGGTGATCCTGCTCCGGCTACTGCAATATCTGCAGCACTTGCAGGTGGGTTAACTATCAATGTTACAACTTTAGCTGTTGCTGCTGTATTTTCACATCTGTTATCTCCTCTAACCGTTACATAATAACTAGTTGTTGCAGTAAGTAAAGGAGTAGTGAACTCTGCTCCTGTAAACACAGCATTAGTCAATGCTGCGTCACTATACCAGGTAAATACTGGATTAGTTACTGTAGTACTTGAAGCAGTTAATGTTGCTGTAGTACCTGCACAGAATGCTGCATTGTTTCCAGCTACATTAAGATCTGCTGCTGATGATGGTGGATTAACCACAACAGTTACTGCTTTAGCAGAGGCTGCACTATTTTCACATTTATTATCTCCTCTAACGGTTACATAGTAAGTTTTGGTTGCAGTTAATACCGGAGTTTCAAATGATGAACCTGTGAAAACAACGGTAGTTAAGGCAGCGTCACTATACCAGGTAAATACCGGATTAGTTACCGTTGTGCTCGACGCTACTAATGTAGCTTTAGTACCTGCGCAGAACGTTCCGTTATTACCTGCTACATTTATATCTGCAGCTGTTGCTGGTGGATTAACCGTTACCGTAACCACTTTTGCATCGGCAGCAAGCGTTTCACATCTATTGCTTCCACTTACTGTTACATAATAAGTAGTAGTAGCAGTAAGTACCGGCGTTTTGAAAACTGGACCTGTAAATGCAACTGTTGTTAAGGCTGCATCACTGTACCAAGTAAATATAGGATTGGTTACCGTGGTAGTGGTTGCTGTTAAAGTTGCTGTAGCACCTGCGCATAATGGAGCAGAGTTACCTGTTACACTTAGATCAGCAGCTGATGCCGGTGGATTAACGGTTACCGTAACCACTTTTGCACTAGCAGCCAGATTTTCACATTTATTGTTTCCTCTTACTGTTACATAGTATTTAGTTGTTACAGTAAGTATTGGTGTAATAAATTTCTCTCCGGTAAATACAGCGTTTGTCAATGCTGCATCACTGTACCAGGTAAACACTGGATTAGTTACTGTAGTGCTTGAAGCATCTAAAGTAGCTTTTGTTCCTGCACAGAATGGTGAATCGGCACCTTTAACAATGATATCTGCAGCAGTTGCCGGTGGATTAACTGTTAGGGTGATAATTTTCGCATTTCCTGTTGCATTTTCACACTTATTAGCACCACGAACAGTTACATAATAAGTAGTAGTTGCAGTAAGAACAGGGGTATTAAATACTGATCCTGTGAAGGCAACAGTTGTTAAAGCTGCATCACTGTACCAGGTAAATACTGGATTGGTAACAGTAGTACTGCTAGCCACTAACCTGGCTGAGTTTCCAGAACAGAACGGTGCATCGGCACCAGCTACATTAATATCAGTAGCCAATGCTGGTGGGTTAACTGTTACAGTTACTGCTTTAGCGGTAGCTGCTGTATTTTCACATCTGTTAGATCCCTTAACTGTTACATAGTATGTAGTTGTTGCAGTAAGTACCGGAGTTTCGAATGTTACTCCTGTAAAGACAAGCTTAGTTAAAGCAGCATCACTATACCAATTGAATATTGGAGCAGTTACTGTAGTAGTGGTTGCGGTTAACTTCGCTTTTGTACCAGCACAGTATGGCGCATCAGCACCTGCTACGTTAATATCAGCAGCTGTTGCCGGTGGATTAACTGTTACAGTTACGGTTTTAGCTGTAGCTGCTGTGTTCTCACATTTATTGCTTCCTCTTACTGTTACATAGTATGTAGTAGTTGCAGTAAGTACTGGTGTAATGAAAGTTGCACCTTGGAATACCTGATCAGTTAAGGCAGCATCACTATACCATGTGAATACCGGCGATAGTACTGTTGCACTTGTAGCAGATAGTGTAGCTTTTGCTCCTGCACAGAATGGCGCTTGATTACCAGTTACACTGATGTCAGATGCTATTGCAGGTGGATTTACAATTAAGGTAACTATTTCTGCATTTGAAGCCAGGTTCTCACATTTGTTGGATCCACTAACAGTTACATAATATGTAGTTGTTGCTGCAAGTGAAGGGATAACAAATTTAGTTCCTGTAAATACAAGTTTAGTTAATGCAGCATCACTGTACCAGTTAAATATCGGATTAGTCACTGTAGTAGTGGTAGCCGTAAGTTCAACTTTAGCGCCTGCACAGAATGGAGCACTTCCTCCTGTTACGTCAAGATCCGCTGCGGTTGCCGGAGGGTTTACTGTAAGAGTAACCACTTTAGCATCTGCAGGTGTATTCGCACATTTATTAGATCCGGTTACTGACACATAATAAGTTGTTGTGGCAGTAAGAAGTGGAGTATCGAATATTGCGCCCTGGAATACAACATCTGTTAATGCTGCATTACTGTACCATGTGAATACCGGATTAGTTACTGTTGTACTAGTTGCTGTTAACTTAGCAGAAGTTCCTGCACAGAATGGCGCATTTGCTCCGGCAACATTTATATCAGCAGCTACGGCAGAAGGATTGATTGTTAATGTAATTTTTGTGCGTGGAGTTGTATTCACACAAGAGTTTGCATTAACTGCCTCTACGTAGAAATCATGAGGACCAACTGCAAGGTTTGCAGGTGTAATATAAGTATTGGTATTGCTTGCCAACAGATTTCCACCTGTAGCAGCATCGTACCAGTTGAAAGTAACACCTACTACAGGATTCACAGCCAGTGTTGCCGAAGTATTAGGGCAAGTAGTTGCTGGGTTTCCAGTAGCCGCTACCGGAGCATTCGGTGCTGCAAGAATTGTTACTGTTATTTTTGTTTTAGCACTTAAACAATCTATAGCATCATTAACTGCAGCTACATAGAAATCGTAAGTTCCAGCAGCAAGAGTTGGGTCAGTTGCTAGACTTACACCATCTTTTCCAGTTAAGTAAGTAATGGTTTGTCCGTTGCGCATAAACCATTTGTAAGTAAGACCAGTTACCGGGTTCTTAACAAACAAGTTTGCTGAAGTACCTGTACAAGCAGTAGCTGTAGCACTCTGTACTGATGGCGCTACCAGGATACGTTGAGCATAGTTAAAGTCGAGCGTGGTTAACACAGCGGCTAAACCAGATCTTAATCTTAACTCAACCCCATCAAATTGTTTTTGTGGTACGTAAGTAATGATTGCTTCACTATTTCCACTAAGGATTTGTACATCAACAATTGGATTGCTAACAACAAGCCTATCGTTATTACTTGCACCGTTATTTAAAGTAGTTACCTCAATAGATGATAAAACACCTAATGAAAGCAATTTACCTGGCGAAGTAATACGTAATCTAAGTGTATCGCCTACACTGCTAAGCCCACCAGTGAAGCCTACTTGTTGATAAACCGAAGCACCTAAGGCACCTACAGGCATAACAAATGAAGATCCACTTTCAGTATTGTTGTCTACTGCAAATCCAGGGTTGAATACCGCCGATAGTACAGCTACACCATCAACACCATCTTTGATAGCTACTGTTGCTGCCTGACATGGAACTGCAACCGGATTCGGTTTTGGAAGAATAGTCACATCAACACTTGCAGCGGCAGAGGCAGGACATGCTCCCGCTCCAGTTATCTCTACAGTTACGTAGAATGTTTTTACAATTGGTGCATTGGTTAAATTATCTAAAGCACCTGTTGTGTATTGTGCACCAGTGTGAACTAATGTTGTTAAGGCTGCATCACTATACCATTTAAATACAGCACCGGCAGTACTTGAAGTAGCGACAAGCACAGCAGGAGAACCTGAACTAATGGTTACAGCGGCTGGAGTAATTACCGGTGGATTTAATGTACCTACCTTAATGGTTGCTGTTGCTCTTCCTGAAGTACCGCATGAAGTTACTGCCTCTACAGAATATGTAGTTTGGGCCGCTCCAACTGTTGCAGTAAAGGTCACACCATCTTTTCCGGTTTGGTAAGCACCATTACCGTCATACCATTTATAAGTTACGCCAACAAGCGGGTTACTTACCTCAATGGTAACCTGATTTCCAACACAACTGTTAATAGTTGCATTAACCAATACTGGTGTTGTTGGAGCAGGGGTAACAATTACATTAACTGATGTTCTGTAGCTGGTACATCCAGAAGCAGTAACTGCTTCTACATAGAATTTAGTGTTAGCTGATAAAGCAGGTGTTGTAAAGGTAGCACCGTCTTTTCCAGTTTGATATGCACCGGCCTCATTGTACCATTTATATGTAATGCCAGGTAGAGCAGTTTGTACTGCTAAAGTAGCTGTTTGGTTTGCG
>NZ_CAMLHF010000019.1 GCF_946479715.1 uncultured Pedobacter sp.
GTAAAGATATTTATGGTGAGGTGGAGGAATTTATCTGCAATACTTGTCGTTTCGATAAAAAGAAAACGACTGATTGGGTAATTGAGCATCCAACTCATATTAGCGATACTTCCGTTATTGCTTCTAACCATTATGAAACCTTAAAGCCTTTGCCTGTTATTCAAAACAATCCTCAATTACAACAGGCAAATAAAGTAGAACTAGAAAAAACAACCAAATTCTAATGGATATAGCTTTTGTAATAGAAAAATTTGTACTGGTTGCCATCATATTTGGCATCAGTTTATTGATTGCTATGTACTCTACTTATGCTGAGCGGAAAGTTGCTGCCTTTTTACAGGACAGGCTTGGGCCAGACAGAGCAGGCCCCTTTGGAATACTTCAGCCATTGGCTGATGGGGTTAAGATGTTCATGAAGGAAGAGATCATTCCTTCAAACGCCAGTAAATGGTTATTTATGGTAGGACCAGGATTGGCCATGCTTACTGCTTGTATTGGAACAGCAGTTATTCCATGGGGTAGTAATATAACAATTGGAGATCGTGTTATTCCATTGCAGGTAACTGATATCAATGTAGGTATTTTATACATCTTTGGTGTGGTTTCACTAGGTGTTTACGGAGTAATGATTGGTGGCTGGGCATCAAATAATAAATATTCACTGTTAAGTGCTATTCGTGCTGCATCGCAAAACATCAGCTATGAGATTGCAATGGGCTTATCTATTATCGCTTTGTTGCTTGTTACAGGAACAATGAGTCTTAAAGAGATTGTTGAACAGCAACATGGCTGGCATTGGAATATACTTTATCAACCCTTAGGGTTTGTAATTTTTATGGTTTGTGCTTTTGCAGAAACCAATAGGGCTCCTTTTGATTTACCGGAGTGTGAAACTGAGCTGATTGGTGGTTATCATACAGAGTATTCTTCAATGAAGCTGGGCTTTTATCTATTTGCTGAATACATCAATATGTTTGTATCATCAGCAGTGATGGCTACCCTTTATTTTGGAGGATATAATTATCCGGGTATGGATTGGGTATTGTTGCATACAGGACCGGTTATTGGTCCTCTGATTGGAACACTTGTATTCTTTATAAAAATATTTGCATTCATATTTTTCTTTATGTGGGTACGCTGGACAATCCCCCGTTTCCGCTATGATCAACTGATGCACCTTGGCTGGAAGGGCTTAATTCCTTTGGCTATAGCTAACATCATTATCACAGGAATTGTGATTGCAATAATTGAAAAGTTTTAACTACCCGCACTAGCGGATAAATAATAAGGAGGTTTAATGGAACCATTATCCAGTAAAAAGAAAGTATTAGAACAAAAACCATTAACTTTTGCAGAACGAATGTATCTGCCTGCAATAGCCAAAGGTTTGTCTGTTACAATTAGCCACCTATTTAAAAAAGAGGCTACAATAAGATACCCTGAAGTTGAAAGAGAGTTCTCCACGAACTTTAGAGGTATGCATTCTTTGAAAAGAGATGAGCAGGGAAGAGAGCGTTGTACTGCCTGTGGCTTGTGTGCCCTGTCTTGTCCTGCTGAAGCAATCACAATGATAGCTGCAGAACGTAAACCTGAAGAAAAGGAACTCTATAGGGAAGAGAAGTATGCTGCAGTATATGAAATTAATATGTTGCGCTGCATTTTCTGTGGTTTATGTGAAGAAGCTTGTCCAAAAGAGGCAATCTACTTAGATGGCCCAATCGTACCTGCTGATTATCTTCGTAAAGATTTTATTTACGGGAAAGACAAATTGGTAGAGCAACCATTGAATAAATAGTAATTTTAAACAGTTTAAACATAGATAATGGGTACTTCAGTATTCTATTTCGTAGCAACATTAAGCGTGATCTTTTCACTGATGGTTATTTTTTCAAAAAACCCGGTGCATAGTGTGCTTTATCTGATTGTTACATTCTTCACATTTACGGTTCACTACATTTTGTTAAACGCACAGTTTCTGGCTGTTGTAAATTTCATTGTTTACATGGGTGCAATTATGGTTCTATTCCTTTTTGTGCTAATGTTACTGAACCTCAATAAGGATAACGAGCCATTAAAATCAGGAGCAGTAAAAGTTGTCGGCGTTATAGCAGGATGCTGTCTTGTGGTAACTTTAGTTGGATCTCTAAAGGCTACAGCGGTGTCAGATCCGGTGATTTTAAGAAATCCTAATTTGGGCTTACTGAAAAATCTGGGCAAGGAATTGTTCGGCCCTTTTATGTTGCCGTTTGAACTTTCATCAATCTTATTGCTTTCTGCGATGGTTGGTGCAGTATTGTTAACTAAAAAAGAAAAAGTATAGTGGAGAACATGACTCAACAATTGCAGGGAGTACCACTTAACCACTACATCTGGCTAAGTGCTATTATTTTCACCATTGGCGTTATTGGAGTATTAACCCGCAGAAACGCTATAGTGATATTTATGTCGGTTGAATTGATGCTGAATGCAGTGAATTTGCTGCTAACGGCTTTTTCCGTGCATAACAATGACCCATCCGGACAGGTGTTTGTGTTTTTCATAATGGCTTTAGCTGCTGCAGAGGTTGCAGTGGGCTTAAGTATTATTGTGATGGTGTATAGAAATACACAGTCAGTAGATATAAATGTGTTGAATCGCCTTAAGTGGTAATATTAAGTATAGATAAAAAATGATAATAGATTTAGTTTGGCTGGTTCCGTTGATTCCTCTGATTGGTTTTATAATCAATGGTTTGGGAAGAAACACATTATCTAAAAGCCTTATTGGTTTTATAGGAAGCAGTGTTATTTTTGTTTCTTTTGCGATCAGTGTTGGTATATTTCTGGCCTTAGGTGCAGATGCAAATAAATCTCATGAAATTTTTCTTTTTGATTGGATAAGTGCAGGCACATTACATATTCCAGTATCTTTTCTGGTAGACCCTTTAAGTGCTATAATGCTACTTATCGTTACCGGAGTAGGTTTTCTGATCCATATCTACTCAATTGGATATATGCATAGTGATGAAGGCTTCGGTAAGTTTTTTAGCTACCTGAACCTGTTTATCTTTTTTATGCTTTTACTGGTATTGGGATCAAACTACATCGTAATGTTCATTGGATGGGAAGGGGTTGGGTTATGCTCTTACCTTCTAATCGGATTTTGGTATACAAACAGCAGCTATGCTTCTGCAGCTAAAAAGGCCTTTGTGATGAACCGTATAGGTGATCTGGGCTTTTTGCTGGGTGTATTTTTTATCTTCACTACTTTCGGAAGTGTTGAGTTTTCTAAAATATTTCCTCAGGCAGCAAATATGCTTCCCGGAAACACTACTATAGCACTTATTGCATTGTTATTATTTATCGGGGCGTGCGGTAAATCTGCTCAGCTACCTCTTTTTACATGGTTACCTGATGCGATGGCCGGACCAACACCTGTTTCAGCTTTAATACATGCTGCAACAATGGTTACTGCTGGTATCTACATGATCGCGAGATCTAACCTGATATTTGATTTGGCTCCTTTAATTCAACATGTAATTGCTATCGTTGGTCTTGCTACCGCTATTGTAGCAGCAATTATTGCATTAACTCAAACAGACATCAAAAAAGTACTTGCTTATTCTACTGTGTCGCAGTTAGGATATATGTTTTTAGGTTTAGGTGTTGGCGCATATAATGGAGCTTTCTTCCACGTTATTACTCATGCATTCTTCAAAGCATTATTGTTCTTATGTGCAGGATCTGTTATTCATGCTTTACATCACGAGCAAGATATGAGACATATGGGTGGTTTACGTAAAAAACTACCTGTAACTTTTATAACAATGCTTATTGGTACTATTGCTATAGCGGGGCTTCCTCCTTTTTCTGGATTTTTCTCTAAAGATGAGATTTTGGCACATGTATACCTTCATGATAAAGTAATGTGGGGCATCGCAGTGTTTGGCGCATTTCTTACTGCATTTTATATGTTCAGGATGTTGTTCCTTACTTTTTACGGTAACTATCGGGGAACTCATCATGCCGAAGAAAAAATTCATGAATCACCTAAGTCAATGACAATTCCTTTGATCGTTCTGGCGGTTTTGTCTGCCGTGGGTGGTATCATCGGTGTGCCTGAGGCTTTGGGCGGAAATCATTGGTTATCACATTGGCTTTCTCCGGTAATTAAGCATACTGGCGAATCACCGGATCATGCTACTGAATATATCCTTATGGCAGTTTCTGTTGTTGGTGTTTTAATCTCTATTGCAATTGCATATGGCAAATACATCAAACAAAACCATATACCTGCTCCAGATGAAGCTAAACGTTCCGTGCTAGCAAACTTATCTTACAATAAATTTTATTTTGATGAGATATATGATGCATTAATTAGAAAACCTTTGGATGCAATCTCAGTATTCTTCTACAAAATTGTGGATAATAAGATTGTTGATGGTATTGTTAACAGCTTAGGTTGGGGAACTACCGAAGCCAGTAAAGGTTTACGCTTAATACAATCCGGTAATGTTGGGTTTTATATTTTTATGATGGTGGTAGGAATCATCTCATTGTTATTGTATACTTATTTATCTCTATAAAAGATCGTTCAAGAAAACATAATGGAACAACTTTTACTACTTCTTATATTCTTACCATTGCTAGGCGCCTTGGTTACCGCTCTTTCCGGAAATGCAGCAAAGCACGTTGCATTGGTTTCGGCAATTGTCTCTTTAGGTTTGGCATTGGCGATGGTATGTAATTTTACCGCGGATGCCACTACCCAATTTGTGATAAATTACTCCTGGATTCGTGATCTTGGGATAAATTTCCACGCTGGTGTCGACGGAATAAGTATGATTACAATAATATTGACCAACGTGTTAATACCATTAATCATATTGGCAAGTTACCAGCATAACTACAAAAGCTCAAACGCATTCTTTGCTTTAATTCTTTTCATGCAAAGCGGATTGTTAATCGTATTTACATCTCTTGACGCTTTCTTGTTCTATATTGGTTGGGAAGCAGCATTAATTCCTATTTACTTTATCTGTGCAGTTTGGGGCGGAAAAGATCGTATCAAGGTAAATATGAAATTCTTTGTTTATACAATAGCGGGTTCGTTATTTATGCTCCTGGGATTGATTTATCTGTACTTACAGAACCCTGCGCATAATTTTGATATCCAGGCTTTCTATAATCTTAATTTGGATTCAACACAACAGGGTTGGATATTTTGGGCTTTCTTTATTGCTTTTGCAATTAAGATGCCTGTATTTCCATTCCATACCTGGCAGCCAAATACGTATACCGAAGCTCCTGCTGCCGGTACTATGTTATTGGCTGGTATAATGCTTAAAATGGGTATTTATGGAGTTATCAGGTGGTTATTGCCTATAGTTCCTACCGGAGTTCAGGATTGGGGCCATGTAGCAATTGTCCTGTCTGTTATAGGAATAGTATATGCATCAATTATAGCATTTACACAAAAAGATGCAAAACGCTTAGTAGCTTATTCTTCAATTGCGCACGTTGGTTTAATCAGCGCAGGTATTTTTGCGTTGAATACACAAGGTATGCAGGGTGCAATGATTCAAATGCTTAGTCATGGTATCAACGTGGTAGGATTGTTTTTTGTTCTTGACATTATTTCAACCCGTTTGAAAACAAATAGAATAAGTGAATTAGGAGGAATCGCGAAACAGGCGCCAATATTGGCAATTACTGCTTTGATCATCGTTCTTGGAACGGTTGCATTACCTGGAACCAACGGCTTTATAGGAGAATTCCTGTTGCTGATAGGAGTGTATCAATACAATATCTGGTTAGCTGTTTTTGCAGGATTAACAATTATATTCGGAGCAGTTTATATGTTCAGAATGTACCAGAACATTATGCTTGGTAAAACGAACGATTTAACAATTACCTTTACAGACGTTAAAGGTTCGGAAAGGATAGTACTATACATCATTTGCGCACTAATTATTGTATTAGGCGTTTATCCAAAACCAATTCTGCAATTGTCTGAGGCATCAGTGCAGCATTTAATAGAACAAGTAACACAAAAATTAACATCGGTAAACTAAGCAAATGAATATCATAATAACAATTACTGTTACAGCTTTAGTAGTGCTTTACGCAGGTTTGTTTAAGGCTAAAAAAGCATTATTACCCATTACTCTTATTGGACTGCTTATTTCACTGGCTTTTGTTGCTACTTCATGGAACACTAATCAGACCTATTTTGGCATGATGCAGATGGATAATTTTGCATTGGCTTTTTCAGGTATAACCATCCTGGGTACATTATTTGTATTTCTACTTACACAAAATTATTTTGCAGCTGATAGTGAAAATATTGCTGAATATTTCACGCTGATATTATTTGCACTGGCGGGTATCATAATCATGGTTTCTTACAAGAACATGTCAATGTTGTTTATTGGCATTGAGATCATGTCTGTTTGTTTATATATACTTGCGGGTATTCGAAAAAGTAACTTTGCATCTAATGAAGCTTCATTGAAGTACTTCTTAATGGGTGCATTTTCAACAGGATTTTTGCTATTTGGTATCACCTTGATTTATGGTGCTACAGGTTCGTTTGATTTGGAGACAATTAATCAATATTTAGTAGGCAATTACAAATCGATCTCTCCACTGTTTTATCCGGGTGTAATCCTGATGTTAATTGGATTAAGCTTTAAAATAGGAGCGGCACCGTTTCACTTTTGGACACCAGATGTATATGAGGGTGCTCCAACCTTAATTACAACCTTTATGTCAACAGTGGTGAAAACAGCAGGTTTTGCTGCTTTTTTACGCCTGTTTGCCGATACTTTTGCTCCTCTTCATGACTTCTGGTTACCACCACTAATAGCAATTGTTTGTATTACATTGTTTATTGGAAATGTTACTGCGTTATTTCAAAAGAACTTTAAAAGAATGCTTGCTTATTCAAGTATATCTCATGCAGGTTACTTATTGTTTTCATTAGTAACACTATCTGCAAACTCATCAAATAATGTATTGGTTTATGCAGCTGCTTATACCTTTGCCAGTATCATTGCGTTTGCCGTTCTAATTATGGTTAAACAGAAAACAGGTAATGATCATTTTGACAGTTTTAATGGCCTTGCTAAACGAAATCCACTAACTGCCTTGGTGTTAACAATAGCTATGTTATCGCTGGCCGGTATACCGCTAACAGCAGGATTCATCGGGAAGTATTTAATGTTTGTGAATGTGATGGGAGAGTATCAGATCCTTCTGGTTGCATTTGCTATTTTAAATGCTTTGGTTGGCTTTTATTATTATTTTAAGGTAATAGTAGCAATGTACTTTAAAGAGGGTAATGAAATTGAACTTGAAGTGCCGCTTCAATACAAAGCAGTATTGGTTTTTTCAGTTGTAATTACATTATTTTTAGGGGTATATCCCTCTGTAATTTTAAATTTGATATAACCATTTCTCTAGATAATTATTTGTAGTTTTACGAGTAATTGAACTATGCAAGATTTCTGGACCTCATTACAGCATTTTATCGACCCTGAAAAATTACTTAAAGAAGGTGGTTTTTATGTTGTAATGTTCGTTATTTTTGCTGAAACTGGTTTATTTTTTGGCTTCTTCTTACCAGGCGATTACCTTTTATTTCTTGCGGGCATGTTTGTAGCAACAGGAAAGTTAGATGTAAATATCTACGTGCTTATCCTGGGTTTATGCCTTTCCGCTATTTCAGGTAATTTTACCGGGTATTGGTTTGGTCGAAAGACTGGCCCTGTACTCTATCATAGAAAGGACACTTTCTTCTTTAAAAAGCGTTATTTAAAAGCTGCCGAGGAATATTACAACAAACAGGGAGCTTTTGCTTTGATAATGGGAAGATTTGTTCCGATAGTTAGAACTTTTGCCCCGATTTTTGCCGGCGTAGTTAAACTCGATTTTAAGAGATTTGCATTATATAACATTGCAGGTGCAATATTATGGATAGCTTCCTTAACTTTGCTTGGTTATTTCTTAGGTAAAAGATTTGAAAAAGAAATAACCGATTATTTATTATACATAATTATAGGCTTTATTATTGTTACGACCATTCCTCTTATCATCACGTTTGTGAAAAAGAAGGTGGTAAATAACACAGATAAAGAAACAACAAATACAGAACAATAAAATAAAAAATGAATAATTACGATCATCATCCATGGCACAGCGTTTCTCCAGGCGATAATTTACCTGAAATTGTTAATGCCATTATAGAAATTCCAAAAGGTTCGAAAGCGAAATATGAAATTGATAAAGAATCTAATTTGATTAAATTAGATAGAGTACTATTCTCTTCAGTAATGTATCCAGCTAATTATGGGTTTATTCCGCAAACCTATTGCGATGATAATGATCCTCTTGATATTTTGGTGTTATGCTCGGTGGATGTTTATCCATTATCAATTATTGAAGCGAAAGTTATCGGCGTAATGCATATGGTAGATAATGGCGAGCAAGATGACAAGATCATTGCGGTAGCTAAAAACGATATGTCGGTTAACTACATTAATGATTTGGCTGATCTGCCTCCGCATACAATGAAAGAAATAGTTAAATTTTTCCAGGATTATAAAGCTTTGGAAGAAAAGAAAGTAACTATCGAACATCTGTTAGGTGTAAGATATGCACATAAAGTCATACAGGAAAGCATTGCTCTCTATGACGAAAAGTTTAGAAATAAGAATTCTTAATGGAAGGTCTCAAGATATTTTTAACATTCTTCTTAGTAGCGCTGAACGGATTTTTCGTTGCGGCAGAATTTGCAATTGTAAAGGTTAGGGCCTCGCAAATTGAAATTAAAGCGAAATCCGGAAGTAGGGTTGCAAATATCGCAAAATACATTACCCAGCATCTTGATGGCTATTTAGCCGCAACACAGCTGGGTATTACGCTTGCCTCTCTTGGTTTGGGTTGGGTCGGTGAATCTGTTATGCATAACATTGTTCACGATGCGCTGATCAACTTTAATCTATCCGAGGTTTATATTACCTCAATATCTACGTTTATTGCATTTCTATTTATTACAGTAATGCACATCGTATTTGGAGAACTGGCGCCAAAGTCGGTAGCAATACAAAGACCTGTGGCTACAACACTATTCATTGCTGTACCTCTTCAGGCATTCTATTGGTTGTTCAGGCCGTTTATATGGGTTTTGAACGGCTTGGCAAATGTAATCCTTAAGATGTTTGGTATTTCCAATGTGGGCGGGCACGAATCAGTACACAGTACAGAAGAACTGTATTATTTATTGGATCAGGGCAAAGAAAGTGGTGCGCTAGATACCAATGAACACGAACTTATTAAAAACGTTTTCGATTTTAATGAACGTGTTGTTAAAAATATCATGGTTCCAAGAACTAAAATTTCTGGAATTGAATTGTCTACACCCAAACAGGAAGTTGTAGAAACAATAATTGGCGAAGGATATTCAAGGATGCCTGTTTATGATGATATCATTGATAAGATTATAGGAATTGTACACGCAAAGGATATTCTTCCATTATTGGCGGGTAATAAAGAATGGTCTTTAAGTGATATTATCAGGAAGCCATATTTTGTACCTGAAACAAAGAAAATAAATGACCTTCTAAGTGAACTTCAACAGAAGCGCATTCAAATTGCTATTGTCATCGATGAATTCGGGGGTACAGCCGGAATGGTGACTCTGGAAGATATTGTAGAAGAGATTGTTGGTGAGATCCAGGATGAGTACGATGAGGAAAAACCAACTGTTGAAAAAATATCTGATACAGAATTCATCATCAATGCTTATGCAACGGTTTATGATGTAAATGAGCATTTACCTCATGATCTGCCCGAAGACGAGGATTTTGATACAGTAGGGGGGCTTGTTTCTCATGCATTTGGAAAGATCCCTGAAGTAGGTGATAGCGAAGAATGTTATGGGTATTTATTTACTATTTTAAAGAAAACAGAACAGAATATAGAAACCATAAAACTGGAGCTCGTGATTAGCAAGAGTGATATGGTCGACAATCATTAATCTACTTTATAATGCATGTTTTTTATACACCAGACATCGTTTCTGATGAATATGTCTTAAATGAGGATGAAAGCAAGCATTGCATAAAGGTTTTAAGATTAAATATTGGTGCCGAAGTTTACCTTATTGACGGTGTTGGAGGACTTTACAAAGCCGCAATTGTAGGCCAGACAAAGAAAAATGTTGAACTTAAGGTTCTGGAAGCAACCCATAACTACAACAAGCGGAATCATCGTCTACATATTGCTGTTGCACCAACTAAAAACATTGATCGATTAGAATGGTTTCTGGAAAAAGCGACAGAAATAGGGATAGAAGAGATAACGCCAATAATCTGTGATCGTTCTGAGCGTCGTATAGTTAAAGAAGATCGGTTGGTTAAGGTAGTTACCTCTGCTGTTAAACAATCCCTTCAGGCCTATCACCCGATAGTTAATCCTCAGATAAACTTTTCCGATTTCTTAAAAATAGAAAATACCACTAATAAGATGATAGCGCATTGCATTGATGAGTCTTCCAGACAGTATATCAGTCAAATTGCTGAACCTCATCAGAATTATACCATCCTGATCGGACCAGAAGGTGATTTTACACCTCTGGAAATTGATTTGGCTTTGCAAAATGGCTATAAACCATTAACTTTAGGTAATACACGGCTAAGAACAGAAACCGCTGCTTTAGCGGCCTGTTTTGAAGTGAATTATTTAAATAGATGAAGTTTAACCCCCTTTTTTTTGCCGGAATAATTTTTTTATTCTCGAGCTTTTATTCCCCTACCTATAAGTTAGCAAAACTAAAATATAATGGTGGTGGCGATTGGTATGCCAATAGAACCGCACTTCCCAACCTTATTGACTTTTGTAACCAGAACTTACAAACAAACTTTGCCCCTCAGGAGGCAATTGTTGAGGTTGGAAGTGCCGAATTGTTTAATTACCCGTTCGTATATCTTACAGGACATGGAAATGTAGTTTTTAGCAATGCTGAAGCCAGTAACCTCCGCAAATATTTAATCGGTGGTGGCTTCTTACATATTGATGATAACTACGGGCTGGATAAGTTTATCCGTAAAGAAATGAAGAAAGTATTCCCAGAATTAACGTTCACAGAATTACCCGCCAATCATCAGATATACAATCAAAAGTTTAAGTTTCCGAATGGCTTGCCTAAGATCCATGAACACGACAATAAAAGACCTCAGGGTTTTGCCTTAATCTGGGAAGGGCGAATCGTTTGTTATTACACTTATGAATGCGATTTGGGAAATGGATGGGAGGATTATGGAACTTACCCTGGGGATACTCAGGATAAGCGCTCCAACGCGCTTAAAATGGGTGCAAATTTAATTCAATACGCATTAACACAATAGCTATGAAGGTAAAAGTCAACGAACATTACAATTTCAATGTTGAAATAAACAATAATTTAATGAGTGTTAATGGTTTGGAAGTAGTTTTAGATTCAAGAAGTTTAGGGAATAACCATACTCATGTGATATACAATAATAAATCATACAATATAGAATTGGTTTTCGAAAGCAAAGCTGATAAAACAAGTATCATCAAGGTAAATGGAACTACCTATACTATCGCAATGGAGGATCAATATGATCAATTACTCAAGCAATTGGGCATGGATAGTGCTTTGGCTAGTAAGGTTAGTGAAATTAAAGCCCCTATGCCAGGCCTGGTTTTAAGTGTTCTTGTTGCTGAGGGACAAGAGGTAAACAAAGGAGATAGCTTACTGGTACTGGAAGCAATGAAAATGGAAAACGTTATTAAATCTCCAACTTCCGGAATGATTAAAAAGATCCTCATCAATAAGGCAGATAAGGTGGAGAAAAATGAAATATTGATACAATTTCAATAAACAAAAATGGGGGCTATATGGCCCCCATTTTTGTTTATATCATTATAGAATTTTTATCTCTTGCCACCTCTAAAGGCTTTTTGCGGTTTAGTTTTGAATTGAGGTTTTCCCATAGATCTAATTTCAGAGGCTCCAAGCATTGTCATTGCGCATCTGAAACCAATGTCGGCTGTTGATTCGTCCTGTTGAAGAAATCTTCTGGTTGCAGGATTTAACCACATTGCCTGGTCATCCCATGACCCACCCTTATATACTCTTGATTTATCCGTAATAAGCGTAATTTCTCCATATAGATCATTGGCCTTATCGCGGTATCCTCTTTGATCGGCATAGGTATTAACAGAATCTGCGGGCTTATTCGCCGCAGCTTGTTTTTCTGCCCATGTTTGTTTTCTTGCCGATACAGCTGCAGTCATCACAGGTCGGTTGTGTTTATCTATTTCTATCCTTCCTGTACTAGGGTCAGCTATTTTTTTATCTTCATAAAAGTTTCCTCTGTAAGGGTTAAATGCATCTGCAGCTTCAAAAGTTTTGGAGCGATAAACATCCGCAACCCATTCGTTTACGTTTCCAGCCATGTTGTACAAGCCAAAATCATTTGGCATATAGGATCTTACCGGAACGGTTAGGCCTCCCTTGTCATTTAAAGAACCTCCAACACCCATATAATCACCTTTTGTTCTTTTGAAGTTGGCTAATATTAAACCATGGGTTTTTTTCTTTGCAGAGCTTAATCCCAGCCCATTCCATGGATAAATTTTGTTTTCATGAATGTTTTCGTACTCAGTATTGCCAATTAATCCAAGCGCAGCATATTCCCATTCTGCTTCAGTTGGCAGGCGGTATGGTTGTTTTAAAATCCCATCTTCAAGTCTTACCGTTCTGGTTGCACCTTTATTCCCATTCGCACCGGCATCAGCAGCTTTAGCATTGGTAGGGCTTAGATCTTTCATCGCTTTTTTACCTTTATCATCATACTGACCACTTAGGTAGGTTTCAGTATTGAAAGGCGCTGTCGGTCTTGAACTTGCAGCGGCAACGCCATTTCTGGTATCTCCGTTTATATCTTTAAAGCTCGTCATGTAACCCTGATCTCGAAGGAGCAACTCGTTCACCCGATCAGTTCTCCAGTCACAATATCTTGACGCCTGTTCCCAGGTAACACCAACTACCGGATAATCCTGGTATGCAGGATGTCTTAAATAATTGTCTACATAAGGTTCATTGTACGATAACGGTCTTCGCCAAACCAAGGTGTCGGGTATTTCGTTATAATAATATTCGTAATCAGTTGGATAATTGGTTCTTATCCAATTTAGGTATTCTAGCCAGTTCGTGTTCGAAACTTCCGTTTCGTCCATATAAAAAGAAGAAACAGTAGTTTCTCTTTTATGATTGTAAGCGCTTAGTTCTTGCCCTGCAACATTTATTGCGCTGCCACTCATTACAAAAACACCACCTTCAATTTCGACCAGGCCAGGACCAGGTCCTCTTTTGAATTTATTGTTAACCTGAAATCCTCCATATTCCTTTTTATTATAGGCTAGTCCTGTCTTGTCCGAAGTTCCTGATTTAGATTTACAGGACATAAGGGAGGCTACAAGTACAAGATATGCAAGCGAGTATAGGTATGATTTTTTCATTGGATTGCGCAAATAGTTACTCTAAAGGTTAAAACTACACAAAAAAACGTGTTCACTCCAAAAAAACTTTCTTTATAAAATTGAATAAATTATCTCAGAATAGAAATTTCAGGTAGGATCCTCTTCAAATGCTTTGCAAACCAACCGAATACTTTGAAATTTAGGAACACTATGTTAACTTGCGTGCAATAGTATTAATTATACGGGACGAATGAATTTAAGGTACACTGTAAAAACTGCATTGAGCATTTTTTCACTGGTAACAGTTTCTATTGGAGTGTTTGCTCAGGAAGTGCAGCCCGGTACCCAAACAAATGGAAGTACCCCAAATAATATAATTACAGCAGTACCTTTCTTGTTGATTACTCCTGATGCCCGGATCGGAGGAATGGGGGATGCTGGAGTTGCGATTGCTCCGGATGCAAACGCAATGAGCATAAACCCTTCTAAATTAGCTTTTTTAGACAAACCATATGGCTTTTCCGCATCTTATAGTCCTTGGTTAAAAAGCCTGGTCCCTGATATTAACCTGGCCTACTTAAGTGGTTTTTACAAACTTAATGACGAAAGTACGCTCGGGAGCTCTTTAAGGTATTTTTCTTTAGGTGAAATTCAGTTCGTAGATATTAATCAGCAAGATCTTGGCGTTTATAGTCCAAATGAGCTTGCTTGGGATGTAACCTATGCCAGAAGATTTGGCAGCTCGTTTTCATTAGGGACATCATTAAGATACATTTACTCCAATTTATTGTCAGGTCAGTTTGCAGCCGGACAACAAACTCAGGCTGGTTCAGCAATTGCAGTAGATGTTTCTGCATATTACAAAAAACCAACTATTTTCCTGGGTAAAGATGCGATTCTCTCAGCCGGAGTTAACATCTCAAATATCGGAACAAAAATTAGTTATGTACAGGGTGGAGAAAAGAACTTTCTGCCAACAAACCTTAAAATAGGAGGAGCCTCAACCTTTTTAATTGATGATTATAATCAGTTTACTTTTGCGCTTGATTTTAACAAACTTCTTGTGCCAACTCAACCGATATATGATGAAAATGGAAGGATAGTAGCAGGTAAGAATCCGGATCGCTCGGTGCCATCTGGAATATTTGGTTCATTTAGCGACGCTCCGGGAGGTTTTTCAGAAGAATTAAGAGAGATTAATATAGCCGCAGGTGTTGAGTATTGGTACAATCAGCAATTTGCGCTAAGGGCCGGATATTTTTATGAAAACCCACAAAAGGGAGATAGAAGATATTTTACACTTGGCGCCGGATTAAAATACAATGTTTTCAATATCGATTTTGCGTATTTGGCGGCCAATGCACAAAAGAGTCCATTGGCAAATACATTACGTTTTACATTGCTTTTCAATTTTGGCGATGCCAAATAACAGTATACAACAACACAATTAAACAAATGAAAATTAAAGTAGGGTTCGGGTTCGATGTGCATCAGTTAAAAGATAATCACCCATTTGTAGTAGGCGGAGTTAATCTGGAACATCATAAAGGAGCTTTTGGTCATTCCGATGCGGATGTTTTGCTCCATGCAATTTGCGATGCCTTGTTAGGTGCTGCAAATTTAAGAGATATTGGCTTCCATTTTAAGAATACCGACCCTCAGTGGAAAGGAATAAGCAGTCTGATCCTCCTAAAGGAAAGCGTAAAGCTTCTTAAAGACAAGGGATGGCAAATTGGCAATATCGATGCAATGCTTTGCCTGGAAGCGCCAAAAATTAATCCTCACATCCCCGAAATGCAAAAAAATATAGCAGAAGCAATTGGAATTTCAATTGATGATATTTCTATAAAAGCTACCACCAATGAGCAGATGGGTTTTATTGGCAGGGAAGAGGGGGTTGTTGCCTATGCCGTATGCCTTATCGAAAAATAAAAAATAGATATTATTCGTCAAGGTATCCAAATTTACCCTGGTTGTAATCATTTATTGCTTGCTGTATCTCTTCTGGCTTATTCATTAAAAAAGGCCCATATTGAGCAATAGGTTCATTTATTGGCTCACCGCTTAAGACCAGAATGATGCTGTTTTCTAAAGCTTCAGCTTCTATTAGGGAACCGTCATTTTTGAAATGAACGAACTGATCGGCTTTGGCAATTTCAGCACCATTTATTTTTACACGACCTTCTATAATTACAAAACCAGTATTGTAGCCTGCAGGAAAACTAAAATAGGTCTTACCTCCTTTATTTAATCGGGCATTGAATAAATTTAGAGGGGTAAAGGTACTTGCAGACCCTCTGGTTTCGTTGTATTCACCGGCAATTATCTCAATTTCACCAGCTCCATTATCCAGGTTGTACTTTGCTATATCGCTATGCTTTACATCCTGATACTTTGGTGAGGTCATTTTATTTTTTGCAGGTAAATTCACCCACAACTGAACCATTTGAAAGGCCCCGCCTTTTTTACTGAACTGCTCTTCGTGATATTCTTTATGTAATATTCCACTTCCAGCGGTCATCCATTGAACGTCACCAGGATAGATTGTACCGCTGTTGCCTGCACTGTCATGATGTGCAACTGCGCCATGATATGCAATGGTTACAGTCTCAAACCCTCTATGGGGATGGACCCCCACCCCTCTGGGTTCATTGCGTGCTGAGAATTCTATCCTGGCGTTATAATCCAGCAGAAAGAATGGGCTCATTTTAATTTTATAACCTTTTGGGAAAAAATTGTGCACCCTAAAGCCGTCGCCAACCATATGAGGTGCCGGCGCATTTAAAATGGCCGACACCGTTTTAGTTTTTGCTTCCATTTGTCTCTTTAATTTTTTATGGATGCTTGGTTTTAATTGTTTAGGCTTGTTTTACAAACTGTAATTCACCTGCTATTTTTACTGCCTCACTAACCATAACACCACCAGTTTCTAATGCAGCATTCCATGTTAAACCAAAATCAGTTCTGTTTATTTTACCACTTAGCGTAAAACCCGCTTTTGTATTGCCCCATGGATCAGTTGCGATACCACCAAATTCAGCATTTAATTCTACTGGTTTAGTAACACCTTTAACAGTCAGATTTCCATTTAAAATGTAATCATCACCATCTTTTGTTATTGAGGTAGATTCAAAAGTGATTTTAGGGAAATTTTCTGCATCAAAGAAATCAGCACTTTTTAAGTGAGTGTCTCTGTCAGCATTTCCGGTATTGATAGATGATGTCTCACCTTCAAAATTAACCTTTCCGTTTTCGAAATCATCACCTTCTGAGGTTAATGTCGCGCTGATCAAGTGCAGACTACCGGTTACAGTAGTAATCATTAAGTGTTTAACTTTAAATTGTAGTTCGCTGTGGGTCGGGTCTAAAACCCATTGTGTAGTTGCCATAATATTGTTTTTTTAAGTTGTTCTTTAATTACAACACAAAATTACAACTAGATGTTTGGCCTCACATTGACCTATGATAAGAAAATACTAAGGTTTAAAATGCTTATGAGCCAAGTCTTTACGAACTCTGCTTAACGATTCAGGTGTAATACCTAAATAAGAGGCAATCATCCACTGTGGCACTCTTAATGTAAGATTTGGATATAATTTTATAAAATTCAGATAGCGCTCTTCGGCTGTAGCACTTAAAAGCATATTTATCCTTTTCTGCATAAACCTAATCGAATTATTGAGCATGGTGCTATTCAGGTCACTCATGCAGGGAACATGCTTTGCCGCATCATTCATAAAATCTTTGTTCACTGCAATAGCCGTTGTAGGCTCTATGGCATCAATAAAGAACTCTGATGCTTCATTGAACATTCCATTACGTTCCGAAAGCCACCATTGTTCAGGGGCAAATTGAATAATGTGTGTTTTTCCCTTACTATCTATTGAATAACTCCGTAACAGACCGCTTAACACAAAAAAGCCATGAGATAAAACTTCGCCCTTCATCAGGATCATCTCATTTTTATCGAAGGTTTTTACTTTAAGTTTGTCAGAAATCAGGCCAAACTGTTCATCAGTTATGGCTACTTTGTTTTTTAAATAAGTTTTAAATGGCTCCAGTAAGGCTGTCATAGATAAAATCTATTTCTTGTCTATTTTAACATTGGAAAAATCTACCCCACACTTGCAGTTTGAACCGCAGCCCCCATTTTTAGGTGCTATTGAGCGATAAACGATGCGGCCAACATAAAATATTGCTCCCGCAAACAGTATAATTACCAGAATAGTCTGAATATCCATATTCCAAAATTAGTTAATGCCTGCTTCACACAGGTCTGTTAATTGTAAATTTACTTTTCCATGAGCCCAATCGTACCACCAACCCAATCAAAGTCTTTATTGTATCTCACTCCAATCATCTTACCTCTGCTTAAGCGTGCCAAATTAATACATAACCGGGGTTCTTCACCATCCGCCCATAAATACATCAATCTGATTTCCAGTTTTACCCCACCATCCGGCGATTGCACAATAGGCTCATAAACAACCTTTCGTTGAAGTATCCAATTCTTCGGGTCTTTAATTTCAGCTATGTCCGCTTTTGTTACATCAATAATAACACCCATGCCTGCAAAAGAAAACAAAGGTTTTAAAACATAGTTTTCAAGATCTGAAGGTATTTCAGTTAAAGTATCCAGAAAATGAGTTTCTGGTACAAATTCACTCTTCAAAAAGGGCATTGTATATTTACTGATCCTATAAAACCAGTTGGGATGTGTTATCCATTCAACATCAATTTCCGACCTCGGATCAAAGCTTTGTTCAAAAAGATCTGTTTTATCCTCAACTTCATCAAAAATCAGTCGGTTGTAAATCCTTTTTAATTGTATTTTTTTTCCTTCCTCTTTATAGAATAACGCATTCCCTTCTTTAAAGATATCCGTAAGGCTCAAAATTTTTATGCCTAAATATTTTTGGGTAATTAAAAAATCAATGGCTGTTTTTTGATTCGGAGCATCAATATCCATTAGTGCTACCTCATGAGGTGCGTAGTCGCCAATAATTACCTTTTTAAGTAGGCTAATGTACTTCTGCTCATCAAATCCATTAAAAAATGGGGTTAAAGTCGCAGGCAGTTCATACGACTCCTTATAAACGCTCCCAAGCTCAGGCTGAAACCCATATAAGGAGGGGAAGCCCTGCATTTCAATAAGCTTTGGTGTCGGGAGGCCATTATCATCTTTGCATATTCCAAAATCGAAAGTTAAAAAATGAGGGTGCTCATTTTCGTTTGGAACATTCCAATTCAAAGGAATAGCGTCCTTAGTAAGTGCTTTAAAATTAGGCTGTTTTATGAGTTCGATAATTTCTTCACCTGCATCAATTAGTTTCTTTTGCAGATCTGAAGGAATAAAAACGGGAGTTTCGGCAACTCTAAAAGGTATGCTTGTTAATCCAGATTCCAGAGTTTTTAAAAAACTTTTGTACTTTTCCTCAGAGAAAGAACTATTAAACCGGTCTCTGTATTTACTAATCATAGTTATGCTTCCTGTAAGGCATTTAATGCCTCAGTTAAAAAATTAGGCAGAATAACACTTTGTGTAAGTTTAATTCTATCAGGATTGTCAAGACTTAACAACATGTCTTCATATTTTTCCTGACCGTAGCCCTCCGTAATTGCTTTCATCTTATCATCCTGTAATAGATACATTTTCATCCCAACAGGATCTGCCTCCGGATGAAACTGTGTTCCAATTATTTCTTTGGTAAAACGAACCGACATTACGCAGCGTTCCAAATCAACATGTGGCCTTTCTTTTTCCAAAGCCAATACCTTGGCCTCGGAGTTGGAAAATAGGACATCATCAGGATTTATAACCTGCCAATCACGGCTGTCAACAGCATATAGTGGATTAGGTAAGCCATTAAAAATTAAATCATTTTCCCCTTCTTCAGTTAAAAAAACAGGAAAAATGCCAAAAGCGGTAGATTTTCGTCTGATCACTTCTCCAACATGATACTTTCTGCAAGCCATTTGAAAAGAGTGACAAATTAAAAAAACATGTTTTTTCTGCTGACTGATCTTATTATGGTTTTCTATTTTGTTTAGCAAGTTAAAAAAGTCATTCTCCCATTTCTCACCCACACCATCAAAGGGACTTCCCGGGCCCCCGCTTGAAATATAAATGTCATAATGCTCATCAGGGATCTCTCCCCGCTGTCTCAAGTCAAAAATATCATACCTCAGATCAATATCATTCTCCGTACGATAGCTCAACAAGATTTCCTGTATCCCACGCATCCCCTGGTTGGTAACTCCATTATTCATGTCAATTACGGCAACCCTAATCTTATTTCTATCTATTATGCTCACTGCTTAGCCCCAATTAATGTTTGAGTAGTAATGTAATCTACTACGGCCTCAAAGTTACCATTTTGTTCGTAAACAGCCAATTGCCTGTCTGCCCCGGTTCCATTTTCAAGAATTTTAAGTACATAATTGATCTCATTTCTGCAGCCCAGATCATCTACCACATCGTCAATAAAATCAAGTAATTCTAATATCAGATTTCGGCAGTTTACTTCCATCTCCTTGCCAAAATCAATTAGATTCCCATCAATGCCATAGCGGGCGGCCCTCCATTTATTTTCATTTATCAGCGCTCTCGAATAGCTAATAAATTTCATATTCTGCAGGCGTAGTTTATACAGCTTGGCACAAAGCGCCTGAAACAATGCTACAAAAGCCATGGTTTCATCAATCAGCATCGGGCAATCGCAAATCCTGAACTCAATTGTTTCAAAGAAAGGGTGTACCCGTATGTCCCACCATATTTTTTTGGCGTTGTCAATGCTATTGGTCTTAATGAGCAGCTTAACATAGTTGTCATAATCTTCAATACTGTTGAAGATATCCGGAATTCCAGTTCTTGGGAATTTATCAAATACTTTAGTTCTAAAAGATTTATATCCTGTGTTCCTGCTTTCCCAGAAGGGCGAATTGGTAGATAGGGCAAACACATGTGGTAAAAAATAGCGCACCTGGTTTGCAATATGAATTGCAAGTTCCCTGGATTGGAAACCTACATGCACATGTAAGCCAAAAATCAGATTGGATCTTGCAGCCTCCTGTAACTCATTTACGATTTCACTATAACGTGGATGCTCAGTAATCAGTTGTTTTTCCCAATGGGAAAAAGGATGCGTGCCTGCTGCACCAATTCGTAGTCCCTGTTCGCCTGCTAACTGCGAAACAGTATACCTTAATTGTGAGATTTCGGCACGTGCCTGCTCTGTGTTTTTGCAAATTCCTGTTCCAACTTCTACAACAGCCTGATGCATTTCGGCTTTAACCTGATCTTTGTGTATTTTTTGTGCCGCTTCAACTATTTTTTGATCATGCGATGTAAGTTCACGGGTTACCGGATCAACCACCATATATTCTTCTTCTACACCAAGCGTAAATTCATTCATCATAACTAATTCCCTCCTTTTTGTCCCTGATTATTTTTTTGTAGCAGGTGCTTTTCTGGTTTTACTTTTACCAGCTAATGGTAGCCCGGCTGCCGAGGCTTTAACATATTCCCCCCATGTTAAGTTGTCCTGTCCTTCAATTTGAGCCTTTGCTCTTTCTATAGCATACTGCGCAGAGGTTTCAACAACCCAATCAAAATTCTCCTGACCAACGCTGGTCACTTCAGCGTCAGGTGCCGGATTGCAGAAATCAATAGCATAAGGTATTCCATCACGTAAAGCAAACTCTACAGTATTAAAGTCATAACCCAAAAACTGGTTCAGCTTAATCACATAGTCATGAATAGTTTTTAATAATTTCTCGCTCGAAGGAGGTGTGTTTACCTGGTAGCGTAAATGAAAAGGATTACGTGGTTCGTATTGCATAATCCGAACATATTTGCCGCCAATGCAATAACATCTAAAATATTCATCAAAAATGATTTCTTCCTGAAGCATCATCACTGTCTTTTTTGTCTGACTATGCTTATCAAAAAAATCTTCAATATCATGTAGTTTGTAAACTTCTTTCCATCCTCCGCCATCAAAAGGTTTCATATATGCCGGGAAGCCGGTATATTCAAAAATGGCCTCCCAGTCTAAAGGAAATACCAGGTTGCTGAATGATTCATCAGATGTATCGTCAGGTTGTTCGTAAGAGGGGATCAAAGCAGTTTTAGGTACGGGTACCCCAATCTTTACCGCCAATGCATTATTAAAAAACTTTTCGTCGGCACTCCACCAAAAGGGGTTGTTTATTACCGCGGTTCCTGTAATTGCAGCATTTTTTAGTGCAGAACGATAAAAAGGAACATCTTGAGATATCCTGTCGATAATCACTGCGTAGTCCAGCGCTTTGGCCTGAAATATTTTATCAATATTCACAAATTCGGCTCTAATGTCCTTTCCTGCAATCTCATTTACGCGCTTTACAAAAGCCTCGGGGAAAGATCTTTCTTTGCCAAACAGTATTCCGATTTTTTTCATGGTATATATTTTAGATGTTTTTAGTTAAATTATAATTGTGATAGGTATTCTGGTAGCATCTTTCTCCATACAGGCCAGTCATGATCTGCATTTTGTCTCACATCCAGCCAATGATTAATTCCTTTATTGGTTAATATCTGCGACAATCTTTCATTATCGGCCTTGCATATATCTCTTTCGGCTGTCCCCAGTATTATTTTCATGTTCCACAGCTCTGGATTATTGTCATTCGGTAAAAAGTCTGCCGGATTATTAAAGTAAACGTCATCATTATAAAATCCGTCCAATTGTCCCCTAATATCAAAAGCCCCACTCAAACTAAACATATGACTTACCAGCCATGGATGCCTGAAGGCAAAATTTGCTGCATGATATCCTCCAAAACTACAGCCGGCAGTTATAATTTTAGAATGCCCTGTTTCCTGGCGGGCCATTGTCGAAACCTCTTCCAGTAATAGTTTGTCGTACCAAATATGATTTTTTACCCTTTCGGCCGGATGGATTCCCTTGTTGTACCAGCTCAAACCATCAATGCTGTCAACACAATAAACCTTAACTTTCCCCTCATCTATAAACCACTGAATAGATTCGATCATTTTGAAGTCCTTATTCTCAAAATACCGCCCCATACTGGTAGGAAAAAGAAGGATTGGATAGCCGCTGTGCCCAAAAGCGAGCAATTCAAAATCGGCACTTAAGTTATTGCTGTGCCACTTTTTATATTCCTCTTTCATCCCCGTAAAATTTAGATGCTTTAAGATAAGAAATAAAGAATATTAAAAGCAAGCAACCTGCTTATTTCTTATGCTAAATATCTGTTTTATATAAAATTACACACCAATTATTTTAATTTTTGCTAAGAGTATTACTTTTGCAGTGCATTTGAGAGAAAGGGAAATTGCTGAACTATGTACACTACAATATTACTTCCGGAAGTTATTAAAACTGAAAAAACCATACAATCAAAATACCTTAAAAGAGGGGTAGAACTTCAAATCTTTGTTCCAGACAACCTTTTGGGTAATGAACAATTAAATCTGCTATTGTTAAACGATGGTCAGGATGCTGACGAATTAGAACTGCAAAACACACTTACCTCATTGTATGGGCAAAACAAGATAGAGCCTCTGGTAGTTGTGGCCATAAAAGCTTCCAAAGATCGTTTGCAAGAGTACGGAGTTGCTGGCATTCCTGATTTTCTGGATAGGGGCAGCAAAGCGCAGTCTTATACAGATTTCATTATTAAAGAACTTATACCTTTCATACAAACCACAGTTGAATTTCCTATAAATGGAAAACGGGCTTTTGCCGGGTTCTCACTCGGTGGATTAACCGCATTTGATATTGCCTGGAACAATGATAACTATTTTGATGCTGTTGGTGTTTTCTCAGGATCATTCTGGTGGCGTAAAAAAGACCTTAAAGACGGTTATACAGATAGCGATCGCATTTTGCATCAGCGGATTAATGATACAGAGGTCAAACCAGAATTAAAGTTCTGGCTGATGACAGGTACTGAAGATGAGCTTGCCGATAGAAACAAAAACTTTATTATTGATTCAATTGACGATACCATTGATGTGATCAAAGAGCTTTTAAAGAAAGGCTACAAGAGACCTGATGATATAGCATATTATGAAATGGTGGGAGGCAAACACGAATTAAACACCTGGGCAAAAGCCATGTCGCCATTTCTGATATGGGCTTTTGGGAAAAAGAATCTTTTTTAAATCTATCCAAGTGCTTCAATCTGATCCGAAGAGTAAATAAATACACCTTTTTTATCAGTTAATGATTCTTTAAGCATTGCTGAGGCAACAGTTTCAATTTTGATGCTTCTGTATTTTTTTAAGCCGCCAATTAGAATTGGGTTTAGGAAACGCATCAGGCCTATCATGATTCTTTCTGCACTCCGTTTTTCTTTACGATTGCCATCAAGCAGTGAAGGGCGATAAATATAAATGCTTTTGAAGGGAATTGCCTTTAGATCTCTCTCTACCTCACCTTTGGTTTTGGGATAGAACAACGATGAGGTAGCATCTGCACCCATTGAGGAAACCAGGTGGTAAGCAGTAGCGCCATTGTTTTGTGCAATCGAGCCAATGTCTAAAGGGTATTGGTAGTCAATCTTTTTGTATTGTACTTTATCCGGGGTTTTACTATTTGTTGTACCCAGGCAACAAAATACTACATCTCCGGTAATGTCTGCTGCGTACTGATCTATATGATCAAAATCAACAATCAGTTCTTTTAGTTTTGGGTGTTCAATGTTTAACTTTTTTCGTCCAATAGCGAGCACCTCACTATAATTAGTGTTATTCAGTAATTGTACCAACAAGTTATCGCCTATCAGGCCAGTCGCACCAAGTAATATTGCTTTTTTTGACATTTAAAGGAACTTATTTTTGAATATCTAAGGTCTCGTCTGATTGATCACCGCTTCCGGCTTTATACGAATAATCTCTTGCTTTTTCATCAGCAAGCTCATTACCCTCATGTTCATTTTCACAGTTCTCATCCAAACGGTCATTCCACTCATCTAGTCCTGTTTTATGGTGTTCGGCCACTTTTGGCGGATTTTTTTTATCGGTTTTTTTTGTTTTGCTCATGACCGTAGTAATTTAGTATATATGAAACACCTGAAGGTATACATTGTTTAAAATTAAAAAGAGTTAAACGCCTCTTAACTAATGTACTGAAATCTCGATAATTAATCTTATCTTTGCGCCAAAAATTAGTAGCATTTTATGCAAAAAATAAGAAATATAGCTATCATAGCCCACGTTGACCACGGTAAAACTACACTGGTCGATAAGATCTTACACTCTTGTTCAATCTTCCGCGATAACGAACAATCGGGAGATTTAATACTTGATAACAATGATTTGGAGCGTGAGCGCGGTATTACCATCGTGTCAAAAAACGTTTCGGTTCAGTATAAGGACGTTAAAATCAACATTATTGATACCCCTGGTCACGCCGATTTCGGTGGTGAGGTAGAGCGTGTATTGAAAATGGCTGATGGTGTATTGTTATTGTGTGATGCTTTTGAAGGTGCCATGCCTCAAACACGTTTCGTAACTCAAAAAGCTTTGGCTTTAGGTTTAAAGCCTATTGTTGTTGTAAATAAAGTTGATAAAGAAAACTGTCGCCCTGAAGAGGTTTACGAGCAAATCTTCGAATTGTTCTTCAACTTAGAAGCAACAGAAGAGCAACTTGATTTTCCTGTAATTTACGGTTCATCTAAACAAGGATGGATGAGTACTGATTGGAAAGTGCCTACAACAGACATTTTCGCGCTTTTAGATACAGTTGTTGCTAAGATTCCACCTGCACCAACAAACGATGGTACTTTACAAATGCAAATTACCTCTTTAGATTATTCATCTTTCGTAGGTCGTATTGCAATTGGCCGTGTACACCGTGGCGTAATTAAGGAAAACCAACCGGTTACTTTAATTAAACGTGATGGTAAAATGGTAAAATCAAGAGTAAAAGAATTATATACTTTCGAAGGTTTAGGAAAAATCCGTGCCACTGAAGTAAAATCTGGTGATATCTGCGCAGTTGTAGGTATTGATGGTTTTGATATTGGTGATACTATTGCTGATTTCGAAGCTCCTGAACAATTGCCTGTAATCAAAATTGATGAGCCAACAATGAACATGTTGTTCACTATCAATAACTCACCGTTTTTTGGTAAAGAAGGTAAATTTGTAACTTCACAACGATTAAAAGAGCGTTTATACAAAGAAATTGAGAAAAATCTTGCGCTTAAAGTGGTAGAAACTGAGTCTCCTGATTCTTATTTGGTATACGGAAGGGGTATCCTCCATTTATCAGTATTGATCGAGACAATGCGTCGCGAAGGATATGAAATCCAGGTTGGTCAGCCACAGGTAATCATCAAAGAAATTGATGGTAAAAAATGTGAGCCTATTGAAACCTTAATCGTAGATGTACCGGGTGAAGTTGCTGGTAAAGTAATTGAATTGGTAACACAACGTAAAGGTGAGTTATTGATCATGGAACCAAAAGGAGATTTGCAGCATTTAGAATTTGATATTCCTGCACGTGGTATCATTGGTTTAAGAAATAATGTATTAACTGCTACAGGTGGTGAGGCGATTATGGCCCACCGTTTCAAAGCATACGAGCCTTGGAAAGGTGTTATCCCTGGTAGATTGAATGGTGTACTGGTTTCTATGGAGAAAGGAAGTACTACAGCTTATTCAATTGATAAATTACAGGATCGTGGTCGTTTCTTTGTTGATCCGGGAGTGGATATCTACGAAGGACAAATTTTAGGAGAGCACATCCGTGATAATGACTTGGTAATTAACATCGTAAAAGGTAAAGCTTTAACTAACATGCGTGCTTCTGGTACAGATGATAGTCAGCGTATTGCTCCGGCAATTAAATTCTCTTTGGAAGAAGCTATGGAATATATCCAGGCTGATGAGTACATCGAGGTAACTCCGTTAAGCATGCGTTTACGTAAAATTCACTTAACCGAAGCTGCACGTAAGCTTAATAAAATTGTATAAATAGGAACTTTTTCTATTTATAAGTCATAAAGCCTGTTTCGCAAGAAACAGGCTTTTGTTTTTTGTTATTTTTGCATTTTAATAAAAGATACTATGGAATCATTAAAAGGTAAAAACGCAATAATTACTGGAGCAGGTAAAGGAATAGGAAAAGCAATGGCTATTGCTTTGGCACAGGAAGGCGTCAATATAGGTCTAATGGCCAGAACAGTATCAGATTTGCAAATTCTTGCAGAGGAATTAAAGCAGTATGGGGTTAAAACAGCAACTGCCACAGTTGATGTATCTGATATTGAAAATGTTAATGCAGCAGTTACTCAGGTTAAATCTGAATTGGGTGTAATTGACATTTTAATTAATAACGCCGGAACTGCTTCTTTTGGACCATTCCTTGAATTGGAGCCATCAAGATGGGAAGAGATTGTTAAAGTAAACTTATTTGGAGCTTATTACACCACCCGGGCAGTTTTACCTGAAATGATAGAAAGAAAAACCGGTGATATTATTAATATCTCATCCACAGCAGGTAAAAATGGTGCTGCAGTCACCAGTGCCTATAGTGCTTCAAAATTTGGTCTTATTGGAATGTCAGAATCGTTAATGCAGGAAGTGCGCAAGCACAACATCCGTGTAAGCACGCTGTTGCCAAGTACCATAGCAACCGATATGGCTAAGGATCTTAAATTGACTGATGGAAATCCCGATAAGGTGATGCAACCAGAAGATTTTGCAGAATTGGTTGTTGCCAATTTAAAGCTAAACCGAAGGGTGTTTGTAAAAGAAGCAGGTCTTTGGTCTACAAATCCATAAAATAACTCCGTTTTTTTAATCGTTGGTTCTGCGGTGGCGGATAAAATATTGAGCCAGGTTAATCCCTATAAAAATATGATTAATCAGGTTTGGAATTAAACCGTAATACTTCGTGAAGATGTGAAATCTTTCTTTAAGACTAGCCAGATGCTTTTTCTTAGAAATTCCGCCTACCAGATATTTGGCTACGTAAATGTGTGTATTCACAATACTCGAGGCATGTTTGGCCGCTTTAATGATCCAATCAATATCAGAGCTATACTTATATTTTAAGTCGAAAGGCTCTGCCAGGCTTCTTCTAACATAGATGGCTTGGTGACTTATACTCATTCCATACCTGAAGCTTTGCCAGTCAAAGTGTTCAGGTGCATGGTGTCTTCTTTGGCCCAGGCTGATCCAGTCCTCATCAAACATTTCAGTTTCACCATAATAAATATCTGCTGACGCAGCACTCTGAAATACCTCGGTCACAGTTTCGGGGGCATAAATCTCGTCCCCGGAATTCATGAAAAGCACATAATCTCCAGTTGCAAGTGCTAACCCTTTATTCATAGCATCGTATATGCCCCTGTCTGGTTCAGAAATGAACTGGGCTAACCTCGATTTATAATTATAGATTTTTTCTACGGTACCGTCTTTTGAAGCACCATCAATAATGATGTATTCAATGTTCTTATAAGTTTGATTCAGTACGGAAAGCATGGTGCGTTCAATATCCTTTACATTATTATAAACGATAGTAATAACACTTAACTTTGGCTGCATGTGGTTCTGAATCTAAAAAATTATCGGGGTTGTAAATCTATCAGTGACTGATACAATAATAAGTGTTTTTCTGCAATTACTTGCTCAGAGAATTGATTTAAAATTGTTCTTCTTGCTTCTTTCTGAATTTCAGGAGCATTTTCATCGTGGTATAACCACTCTATGCCTGTTGCAAGGTCTTCAGATGATTCGTATTCTGCCAGGTACCCGTTTTCAAGGTGTCTTACCATGTCTGGTATTCCGCCTGTTTTAAAGGCCACTACAGGCGTTGCGCACGATAAGCTTTCCATTACAGTGTTTGGCAGGTTATCTTCAAGAGAGGGAGTTATAAATGCATCGGCTGCAGAATAACACTTAGCCAGGTGTGCATCATTACTAATGGTGCCTAAAAATGTTGTTTTAAACGGAAACTCTGGCATTTCGGCATTATCTTTATTACCAAAAATCACCAGCTCTATATTCTCTTTAATAATCCCTGGTCTTGTTGCAAGATCATTTAGTGCATCTATTAAGTAAGATGTGCCTTTATGCTTGTCGTTTTTAGAAGGCATAAAACCACTCATCAGCACAAATTTATTCGGATCTATCTTAAGAATTTTTTTAGCTTCAGATTTTACATAAGGTTTAAAAACCTCGGTTTCAATTGTGTTTGGGATAACCGTTACCTCTCTAAATCCCATTAAACTACTCAGTTTAACTGAATCAGCCATCCATCTGCTTGGAGCAACAATATGACAGTTTAATTCCGAGTAAGCTTTTTTCTTACGCAACCATGTTTTGTGCGAGAAGTCATTTTTACCACTTGAACGAAGTAAGGGGCAGTTCCCACATTCTTTAAAGTAATTTTCGCATGAATAACGTACATGGCATCCACCTGTAAATGCATTGCTGTCATGAAATGTCCAAACTACTGGTTTCTCCAGCTCATCGATTTCTGCCAAAAATTTTGGAGATAAAAATCCATGGTTAATCCAGTGTAGATGTATAATATCGGCCTCCTTTACTGTCGGATGGTCAATTACTGAGGTGCCAAACCATTGAAGCGAGAAAGGTGTTTTCACAGCTTTGGATACAGCCTTAGATAAATAACGTTCAGAAAGAATATTGAATACGGCTTTTGCTCGGGCAAACGGCCCCTTGCTAAAAGTTCCGGTTTTTGAGCTTTCGCTGAACTGAAAGTAAACCATTACTTTAGATTCGATACCACTTGCATTTAGTGCATCACTTAATCTGAGGCAGGCCCTTCCGGCGCCTCCATTACCTTCGTATGTATTTAGGTGTACTACTTTCAATGAATCAAACTTAGATAATTGTTTCCTGTTTAAACGGTTATGCAGCCTAAAATAATATATATTTTCAATCTTTATTAAATTCTTGTGTATTTTCGTCAGACTTTGATTTTTTACAGACTTTAGGCAATTAAATCCTGTAATGATCGTCTATTTATAAGAACTAAAAAAGCAATATGGGTAACCTGTTAACCGACAGACAGTTTTGGGTGAATTATTGGGAAAGTAAAACCGGGTTATCGGTTAGTATTCCCGAAAACTATCTTTTTCATAAAGAACTGGCAGATATTATCAATGGCCAAAAAGTTAAAACGGCTATTGAGTTGGGTGGTTTCCCCGGATATTATGCCGTGTTTCTGAAGAAGTATTTTAAACTTGATGTTACCCTGCTCGATTATTTTGTACATCCACCGGTTACAAGCGCTTTATTGCAGGCCAATCAACTAAACGAAGCGGATATCCATATTATCGAAACTGATTTGTTTAATTATACTCCGGAGCAACAATACGATCTTGTTTTATCTTGTGGTCTTATTGAGCATTTCAATGATACTGCCGACATCATTAACAGGCACATTAATTTTGTAAAACCAGGGGGAACCTTGTTTATTACACTGCCTAATTTTAAAGCTTTAAACGGATGGTTTCAAAAGAACTTTGATAAGGAGAATTACGATAAGCACAATATTGATTGTATGGATCCGAAGCTTCTCGAAAACATTTGTAAGCAAGCGGGCTTAAAGGTGATACAAGCCAAATACTTTGGTCATTTTAGTTTATGGCTAGAGAACGAACAGCAAAAACCGGCAGGAATAAGGCTGTTAAAAAAATCACTGTGGCTTGCCGGTAAAATATTCACTAAGGTATTCCCTTTCAATTCCAAACAGCTTTCGCCTTACATTATTTTAGAAGCAAGAAAGCCTTAGATTTTATTTAATTCGCTGTACTACGTAACGTTTCAATCTATCCCATAATGTTCCTTTTCTGTTTTTCAGGAAACCCTTTATGGCTGCATACGCCGCAGGACTTTCTGCTATCGTATCAGGAAACTGGGTTATAGGTTTCGGATTGATGATTACATTGTAAATGTCGTTAATCCCCGAATGTATGCCTGATCCATCATGACCTATATTGTTTACCAGCGATTGTGAGGGGTTAAGCGTTAATCCTCCTTTTAAAAATATAGAGGCGTACCATCTTATTGCCCATGAATTGTTCTTGCCGCTTTTAAAGTCTTCCATCTGTTTCCAGAAATTCATGGTATGTTCAATAGAAAAAGCACTTTTTGCTGATTTATCAAATTTACCCATCAGGATGTCTATGTTTGGCTCAAAATGTTCCCATGCGCGTTCCCATGTTGCCCAGCCCCAGCTTGTGGCAGCACGATAGAAGAAGGTTTCAGGTAAATCAGCATCCTTTAAATTGTACATATAAGCACCAATATGCATTACTTTGCTTTCATCGCGGTACCGGGTTAATGCTTCATTAAAATAGGTTAACGTATAAGGCGAGGTGATCAGGTCATCTTCAAAAACAATCACTTGCTTGTAGTCCTTTATGAGCTTGCTTACTCCAATGATAATCGACTTGGCAAGCCCCATGTTTTCCTTGCGCTCTACAATCTCGACCGATTTAAACCCGTCAATATTTTTAAGCAGTTCCCTTACCTCAAGCACATTCTTTTCGTCGGCTTCCGATTTAAATCCATCAGAAAACACAAACAGCCTGCTTTCAGCAGCCAGTTCATTCTGTTGTAAAAATTTTAGTGTTCGCGCAGTATGTTCAGGACGATTGTAAACAAATAATGCTATAGGAGCAAAGGTTTGCATAAATCTAATCTTTTATACCTTCAACAATTAAAGACGAATAACCCAGAGGTTCATTAAAACGTTTGTCGTACCTTTTAGATCTGATCACGTGCCCATCTTTACTATCCCATTCGTTAAAATGGAACTTACCGTTCTCGTCATAATACTCTAAAAGATTTACACGATACCCCGACTCTTCAAATGCTTTAGACAGCGTTTTATGATCATATAATAATTTATGGTCATGAGCGCCCTCTCCATGTCCACCTGGTTTCACCATATTGATGTAATCAGGATTGGGATGAAAACCATCTGGAACTGCAATTCTAACCACTCCACCTTTTTTAAGATACTTATTGCAATTCTTTAAAGCAATTATTGCATCATCATAGCTGATGTGCTCAAAAACATGCTCGGCTAAAAAACGGTCTGCCTTTTTATCGCCAAATAAATTGTCGAACGAAGAGATCTCTAACAAATTAAGGTTCTCTATATTGGTAGGTAACCAATCCTTATAATCAGTGGTATGTGCCCCAATTATGATCTGGAGTTTTCCGGTGCTGTTCTTTATTTTAGCCTTAAGCTGAATGAGCTCCAGTATGTTTTTGGGCTTATATACAATTTCTCTTATTACCTTTCTTAAGGACATCTTTAATGTGTTATGATTTATGGTAAAGTTAAAACGTTAAATGCAAGGTGCTAATATATTAATATTAAAATTTATGTAGTACCTAAGCTGGCCGATCCGTTGAACCTTTTAATTTCTGGTATAATGTAATTAAGAACAGCGACTTAAGCATCATTATACCTTGATGTCTTGTTTTTGGGATAAGTAAAATCCAAAATGTAGAACAGGCATAGGCAACCAATGTAGCCATTGCAGCCCCCGCTATTCCATATTTTGGGATCCAGAAAACGTTTAATATAATGTTGATCAAGGCACCCATCGCAGTACGTAGCATAGATAATTTTGTATAGCCTTCGGCAATTAAGAACTGAGTACTTGCAGTACCCAAAAATACAAAGATTCCTGCCCAGATGTGTATCGACAACACATGTGCACCACTATAAAATTCAGGCTTAAATATTCTGAAGAGATATGGAGCGGTAAATGTGATAAATATGGCCAGGACCATACTTATCCAGACCATTAAATCGTACAGGTTTTGCATCCTCTTTTCATACCGTTCAGGATTGTCCCTTCGGGCATTCATAATGGCGGGGAATACTGAGGCGGCTACAGCAACGGGAATAAAATACCATGCTTCGGCAAACTGAACTGCATTGGCGTAAATCCCGAGCTCCCCGCTACCTTTATAATATTCAATCATCAGCTTATCAATGTTCATGTAAATAGAAACAAGGATTGCTGAAAATGCCAATGGCCATGAGTTTTTTAACAGAAATTTTGCGATATCGCTCTTAAATGTCCATTTGAAAACTGATTCTCCATTGTTCTGATAAATAAATAGGTATCCTGCAGCCAGTAATGCAGCATCTAATAAAAGCGCAAAAATAAACCATTTCAAACTGGCTCCAACAATAATCAATGTAAGCTTAATCGCAGCAGAAAGAACGTTTCCTGCAATTTGTACACGCATAATGTACTTGCCTTGCGTTCTGGATTGAAAGAAACTATCGATAATATTGAACGATTGGATTAAACCGGTAAATCCAACGGTCATAATAAAAATCAATGGAGTGTCGATTTTGTTATAGCTATTAACTATAATGTAGGTTGTGTAGATCAGCGGAAGAACAATAAGGCCTCCAATAAACTTTATAGCAAAACCTGTTCCCAGCAGTTCATTCTTCTTTTCAGGATTGCGCAATAGCTCCCTGGTTATAAAACCATCTACACCCAGGGCTGCGGCGGCGGTAAAAAAGGTTACAAAAGCTACAGGATAATTAAGTATTCCGTTTTGGTCTTTCCCTAAATAATTTGTCACCGCAATGCCTACTACAACTTTAATGGCCATACTTCCTACTCTGGCCAACATTAGCCAGCCTGTGTTTTTCACATATTTCTCCAGGGCCGCCTGATCAAAACCTTTAATGCTTGGGATCTTCACGCTCAATCTCTCTCTTAGTTTTTATTAGGTTAAAGGTGCTCCAACCGATACTTTACAGTCATGTCCGGGTTGTCCATGTGGTGGATTCAATTTTACTTCTTTATCTGTTGCAGGCACTTGCTGTTGTGCAGGGGCAGCAACGGGAGCTTGTACAGCAGGAGCAGTTGTGTTTTTTGCATTAAGTGGGGCACCTACCGGAATTGAGCAATCATGAAAAGGCTGACCATGTGCCGGATTGTTTGCCGGTCTTTCTCCGGTAGCTGCACTTTGCTGAGCAGGAGCCGATGGGGTAGTAGATTGTGCTGATGGAACACCATTCGGTGTTGGTGTAACAATATTTTGAGTTTCTTTAGGGCTGGTCTGACAAGCCGAAAAGCCGAATGCTAAAAAGCAGATGTAAAGGATTTTTTTCATTGAATATTTTTTAGGGATTAAAGGGATAATTATTTTGAAGGTTTTTTATTAATGTAATCCATTAGCTGGTCTTTACTAAAGTCAAACTCAAAGGCCTCCGTTACTTTAAAATAGTTTTGTTTATCTACAACCGAATCATAAGCTGATTTACTGATCTCAAGCCGGGAGGCATCAAAATCACAAACTTTTACAAGGGCCGTCAGCTGAGATGCAGAAATTTTATTGCTGTTCAATGCATTTTTAATCAGCTTTATTTTGCCGTTGTCAAAATCCGTACGGGTCACCATGTTTAAAAGCTGATCAAAAGATTGGTTACTCATGATATTGTCTCTGGGTAAAGTAGGTCTTGTTGGTCTGCCAGGGATACGGTCATACATCCCGTCCCAATCATCTAAAGCATATTGATTGGCATCAAATATAGGTAGCGTTTTAACTACCTTTAGCCCATTAACACCCGAATAACGCGCAATTGTTCTGCTATTTCGTGTAAGTGATACTGTTGTTTTTGCAATCTGTCTGTTGTTTCTCATGATGATAACCGTTGGAGAGGTGCTTTCCACATCGTAAAAGCGGAAGCGGCCTTTCGAAGAACCAACCTGTTCATCATTCACATAAACAACAATTTTTCCCTGTTCGGCAACTTCAATAAATAATTCTGTGTCGGTGCCTGAATTTTGGGCAAAGGTTAAGGAAGTTTGCAGCAGTGCCACAATAAATAATAGGAGCGTTTTCATAATGATTTTCTTTGTGTGTATGTTGTTAAATCTAATCTCATAAGATCTGCAACATTTAAAAATGTAACATCAATTCTTCAAGATGTGTAATTTGCCATTCAACATCTTCTGGTTTTTCTTTATTTAAAGGGTTAAAATAAATGGCCTTAATTCCATATGCCTGAGCGCCGCGAATGTCTGCCTCAACACTGTCTCCAATCATAACAGATTCATGTTTTTCTGCACTGGCCTTGTCTAATGCATATTCAAAAATAGCTTTGTCAGGTTTATTAACACCAACATCCTCCGAAATTATCACATTTTTAAAGTATGGATTTAAACCTGAACGATCCATTTTGGTTAATGTACTTTCCTTAAAACCATTAGAAATGATATGTAAGGTGTATTTTTTTTGAAGATAAGCTAGTACTTTTTCAGATCCTTCAAATAAATTAGTTCTTGTCGGAGTCAAGTTCACATAGTCCTCTTCAAATTGCTGAGGCACAAGTTCAGGGGATACCCCTAGCTGAATAAAAGTCTTTTTAAATCGCTCTGATCTTAAAGTTTCTTTGGTGATAGTGCCAACATGGTATTGCGCCCAAAGCAGATGATTGTTTTCGGTATAAGTAGTTATGAAATCCTCTGCGGATGTTAATCCCAGTTTCTGCAGCTCATAATGTGTATAAAGTTCATGCAAAGTTTCCTGAGCATTTCTGTCAAAATCCCAAATGGTATGGTCCAGATCGAAAAAAATATGTTTAATCATAGTAAAAAACGCCTTACTGCTTAAGCCCATATGCCAAATCTCCGGCATCGCCTAATCCGGGCACAATATACGCTTTACTGGTCATTTCTTCGTCAATAGCGCCAAGCCATAACTTAGCTTTGGGTAAATTTGCCCTTACATGTCTAACGCCTTCGGTACTTGCAATTACCGAAACGATGTGTAATTCTTTGAGTTGATACCTTCGTATTAATTCCTTGCAGCATAGCACCATTGTTAGGCCGGTCGCCAACATTGGATCGGCTATGATCACTGTTTTATCTGTTAAATCCGGCGACGAAACATGTTCCATTTGTATTTCAAAACTTCCGCTTTTGTGGGTTCTTCTGTAGGCAGCAATAAAAGCAGCGCCTGCCTGATCAAAAACATTCAGCAATCCCTGATGCAGGGGGAGTCCTGCACGCAAAATAGTAGCCAAAACCGGCTGATCCAATAATTGCACGCTTGGTGCAATGCCCAGTGGGGTTTGAGTCTCCGTTTTTATGTATTCAAGCGTTTTGCTGATTTCGTAAGCAAAAAACTCACCTATGCGTTCCATATTTTTGCGGAAACGCATGGCATCTTTTTGGATATTTTCATTTCGAAGTTCCGAGATGAAAACATTGGCATGTGAATTTATTTTGCTGAGTTCGAATATCATCACATAAATTTAAACAAAATTGCCCTCTAAAACAATTGGCTGCTCTTTTAAGTTAAAGGTGTTACAGTTGCCACCTCCAGCGTAGCAGTTGCATAACTGATGTGTACTTTTTTTCGTAAATTTGAAAATTATGCCAGGCATCATCTTACTATTAAAAATCATAAAAAACACGGATGAAATTTCAACTTGTTTCAGATTATAAACCAACGGGCGATCAACCTAATGCCATTCAGCAACTCGTTGAAGGTGTTAATGGAAATGAACATTATCAAACTCTTTTAGGTGTTACCGGCTCTGGTAAAACTTTTACTGTTGCCAATGTAATTCAGCAAACTCAAAAACCTACTCTGATCCTAAGCCACAATAAAACGCTTGCGGCACAGCTTTATGGCGAGTTTAAGCAATTCTTTCCAGAAAATGCCGTGAACTATTTTGTGTCTTATTACGACTATTACCAGCCTGAGGCTTTTATGCCCAGTACAAATACCTATATAGAAAAAGACCTTAGTATAAATGAAGAAATAGAGAAATTAAGGTTACGTACTACATCGGCACTCATGTCTGGTCGCAGAGATGTAATCGTGGTTTCTTCTATTTCCTGCATCTACGGTATGGGTAATCCTGAAGATTTTTCAAGATCCGTGTTTCGCTTTTCAGTAGGAACAAGGATCTCCCGCAATTCATTTTTACATAGCCTGGTAGAGATTTTATACGCTCGTACCACAAATGACTTTAAGAGGGGAACGTTTAGGGTAAAGGGGGATACAGTAGATATTTTTCCTGCTTACCTCGATACAGCTTATCGTGTTTCATTCTTTGGTGATGATATTGAAGAGCTTAGCGCTATTGATCCTGTAACTGGAAAAACACTCGAGAAACTTGAAGATATGGCTATTTATCCGGCCAATCTGTTCGTAACACCAAAGGATAGGTTTAACTCCTCTATCTGGGGTATCCAGGAAGAACTGGAGATCAGGAAAAATCAGTTGATTGACGACCGACAATTGCTGGAAGCAAAGAGACTGGAAGAAAGGGTTAATTTTGATATCGAAATGATGAAAGAACTGGGCTATTGCTCAGGTATTGAAAACTACTCAAGGTTTTTCGATGGGCGTTCGCCGGGAATGCGGCCTTTCTGTTTACTTGATTATTTTCCTGATGATTATTTGATGGTGATTGATGAGAGCCACGTTACTGTGCCTCAGATCAGGGCAATGTATGGTGGAGACAGATCCCGTAAAATGTCGCTGGTAGAATATGGCTTCCGCTTACCTTCGGCACTGGATAACCGCCCGCTCAATTTTGATGAATTCGAGCGCCTGGCACCACAAACAATTTATGTAAGTGCTACGCCTGCCGATTATGAACTGCAAAAATCTGATGGGGTTTATGTGGAGCAGGTAATTCGCCCCACAGGGTTGTTAGATCCTTTGATTGAGGTTCGTCCGGCAATTAACCAGGTCGATGATTTGCTTGATGAAATCGACAAAACCATTAAAATGGGCGATAGGGTATTGGTAACCACGCTTACGAAAAGAATGGCCGAGGAATTGACCAAATATATGGACCGGTTAAACATTAAGGTTCGTTATATTCACTCCGAAGTAAAAACACTGGAGCGGGTTGAGATTTTAAGAGGACTTAGATTAGGTGAGTTCGATGTACTGATAGGGATTAACTTATTAAGAGAAGGGTTAGATTTGCCAGAAGTTTCTTTTGTAGCCATACTGGATGCCGACAAAGAAGGCTTTCTGCGTTCTGATCGCGCATTAATTCAAACAATTGGAAGAGCTGCGCGTAATGATAGGGGTAGGGTAATCATGTATGCCGATAAAATTACGGACTCTATGGCAAGAACTATAGAGGAGACCAACAGAAGAAGAGACAAGCAAATTGCTTATAATCTGGAAAATGATATTGTTCCAAAAACTGTAGGCAAAAGCAGAGAAGCAATACTTGAGCAAACATCAGTATTGGATTTCTCTGGCAATGCCACCCGTGCAAAGGCTTATGTTGAGGTTGATGAAGTGAGTATAGCTGCAGATCCGATTGTTCAGTACATGACGAAGCCCGAAATGCAGAAGTCGATAGATAAAACACGTAAGGACATGGCAAAGGCAGCAAAGGAGATGGACTTCTTATTGGCTGCAAGATTGAGAGATGAGATGTTTGCAATGGAAAAAATGTTTGAAGAAAGATTTAGTAAATAATGGACGGAAAAAATAGAAAAGACATATATCCTGGTTTAGAAGTGGATATCATATTGAAAAAAGATCAGCGTAATGGTACCTTAACAAGAGGCATTGTAAGTAATTTATTAACCTCAGCACCATACCACTCCAGAGGAATTAAGGTTCGGTTGGAAGATGGACAGGTGGGCAGGGTTGCCGCTATTGTTGATGAAGAATAAATAAGGTATATTGTAATTGCTTTGCAATAATCTAATTGCGTTTGTAATATTGATATCGCAACTGTGTCTATATTTTACCAATAAACCTCTTTTCAAAGGTTGCAGAGAGGTTAGTGAGGCTGTAATTAAACAGTTTTACTTAAATTTGTAAATATTAAAATAAAGAAATGGGACTTATAAAATTCATATTAATATCCTTACTGGTCATGTATATTATCCGGATCATCCTCCGTTTAATATTTCCTGTAGTATTAAGAAGTATGTTTAGTAAAGTTCAGCAGCAAGCTGCAAACCAGTCTCGCCAGCCGAACAATCAACGCTATTCAAAGCCAGAAGGCGATATCTCAATCGAATATGTACCACCTAGAGAAAAGAAGGGAAATTCAGATAAATTAGGCGATTTTGTTGATTACGAAGAGATAAAATAGCCGTTTTTTTGCCAGTTTTTTATTTTTTTTAAAAAGGATTTTTTATCTAAGTTTGGGGTTAGTTTAAATCATAAACAAACCTTAATGAATAATTGGTTAAAAGCAAATGGCATACACCTGGCCATTATTGGATTTTTTATAATCATCTGTTTTGTCTACTTCAGTCCTGTCCTGCAAGGTAAGGCACCTGCTCAGGGAGACGTTTTGGGAGCTAAGGCAACCGCCACGGAAATAATGCACTACAAAGAAAAAGATGGTAAAGGTCCATTATGGACTAACCAGATTTTTGGTGGTATGCCTGCATACCAGATTTGGGTTCAGCATCCGTATAATGGAGCAACTTATGTGATCTCTCTAATAAAAACTATTTTTCCTGACCCGGTAGATTCTGTTTTATTGTACCTTGTTGGTGCTTATTTCCTTTTTATCGTGCTGCGCATCAATCCATGGCTGGCAGCAGCAGGGGCAATAGCTTTCGCCTTTACATCGTATAATTTTATCATTATTGCTGCGGGGCATAGCAATAAAGCACTTGCTATTGCATTTTGTGCACCCATAATTGCCAGTGTAATTTTAACCCTCAGGGGTAAATATTGGATAGGGGCAAGTTTAACTTCTTTATTCCTTGCATTAGAGATCAGGTCAAACCACATTCAAATGACCTATTACCTGATGATTGCTTTGCTGATATTTATTGGCATAGAGATCTACCATGCTGTAAAAGCTAAAAAACTTGCCGAATTGGGTAAGGCGTTAAGCTTTTTGGCCGTTGGGATGCTGGTTGCATTTATGGTTAATACGGGTAAATTGTGGACTACTTACGAGTACGGTAAAGAATCTAACAGAGGTAAATCTAATTTAACTACCGATGCGGCAGAAGAGAAAAATGGTTTATCAAAAGAATATGCATATGGCTGGAGTCAGGGTATTGGCGAAAGTTTTACTTTCCTGATCCCGGATCTTTATGGTGGTGCAACTAGTATCGATGCACTGGTAAAGCCCGAAAGCCACACTTATAAAGCTTTGCAAAGTATAACCGGGGGCGATCCTACTCAGGCAATTGGCCAGTTAGCCGGACAAATCGGCTTGCAACAGTATTGGGGAGAAAAACCTGGAACATCCGGCCCGTACTACTTTGGTGCTATCGTATGCTTCCTGTTTGTATTTGGCTTATTGATAGTAAGAAGCAGATTAAAATGGTGGATACTCGGTACAACCATTCTTTTCATGTTCCTTTCATTCGGAAAGAACTTTCCATTGATCTCTGACCTTTTCTTCGAGTATTTCCCATTGTATAATAAGTTTAGAGCAGTTGAGTCTATTTTAGCCCTTGTTGGTTTAATGGTTCCTGTTTTAGCTTTTCTTGCAATTAAAGAAGCCCAGGAAGGTACTTATGATCAAAAAACACTTGTTAAAAAACTAACAATCGCAGGTGGGATAACTGGTGGTTTCGCACTAATTGTGGCAATCATGCCTACGGCACTGTTTAGTTTCACTACAGCTAATCATCAGTTAATGGTGCAGGCGCTTACACAGATGCTTCAAAATAATGCTAGCGTTGCGCAATATATCGCCAATGCACTTATTGCCGATAGAGCCGATATTGCACGTGCTGATGCTATTCGTTCATTCCTGTTTATTGCTGTTGGATACGCTTTGGTATGGGCATTTATAACTAAAAAGATCAACATGCAACTTGCATTTATCTTGTTGGGATGCGCCGTTATGATTGATATGTGGCAGGTAGATCGCCGTTATTTGAACAACAGTAATTTTGCCAGTAAAACGGATTTAAATAACCATTTCCAACCACGTGAAGTGGATACTTTCATCTCATCAGATAAGGATCCTGATTTCAGGGTAATGGATTTGACCATTAATACCTTCTCCGATGCAAGTACTTCTGCATTCCATAAAACCATCGGTGGGTATCATGCGGCAAAACTGAAAAGATATCAGGAGCTGATAGACAACCAGCTTACCAAAAGTGTTAACCAGGACGTGCTGGACATGCTAAACACTAAATATGTTATTACTCAGGATCCTAAAAACGGGTCTTATCAGATGAAAAATAATGCAACAGCAGCCGGAAACGTATGGATTGTTCAGAACGTCCAGTTTGTTAAAGATGCGGATGAGGAAATGAAAGCGATTAGCAGCTTTGATCCTAAAAAAGAAGCTATTGTTGATATCAGATATAAAGATCAGATCAGCTCTAAGAATGTTGGTGCTGATCCAACGGCTTCCATTAAGCTTGATAGCTATAGCCCTGATCATATGATTTACTCTTACAGCGCTCCTCGTGATATCATCGTTGTGTTCTCTGAGATTTATTATGATAAAGGATGGAATATGTATGTTGATGGCGTACAGAAACCATACTTCAGAGCAGATTATGTACTTCGTGCTGCACAGCTTGAAGCGGGTAACCATAAGGTTGAATTTAAATTTGAGCCAACTTCATATTATCTGGGCGAAAAAATCTCTTTGGCTGGTTCTATCCTTTTAGTAGCCGGTCTTGGATTTGCCTTCTATGACGATAAGAAAAAGAAAAAAGCAGCTAAATAATAGTCGTTTATAAAATTTTATACAGGCCGTTACTTTAAAAAGTGACGGCCTTTTTTATTGCCCCTTCGGTTAATCATAATGTTTTCTTAACGCCTTGTTAATCTACGTGTTGCAAATTTGTATAATAAACTAATATCCTATGTTGGAATTGTTTTTAATAGTATGTGTAATTGCAATAGTAGCTTTCTTTTTCAGCCCATACGAATTAACAATGGAGGAAGATGATATCTAAAAGAGAAGTTGATATTGCTGTAATTTCCGACGTTCATCTTGGAACTTATGGCTGTCACGCTAAAGAATTGTTAAAATACCTTAAAAGCATTAAACCTAAAATGCTGGTGCTGAACGGCGACATCATAGATGTATGGCAGTTTAGTAAAAGATACTGGCCCGAAACCCACATGAAGGTCGTTCGAAAACTAATGAAATTTGTAGTAGAGGGCGTTCCTGTGTATTATTTAACAGGGAATCATGATGAACTGCTGAGAAAATTTGCCGACATGCATTTAGGTGCATTCCACCTTCAAAATAAGCTGATACTGGAACTCGATGGAAAAAAGGCATGGTTCTTTCATGGTGATGTTTTTGATGTAACCATGCAGCATTCTAAATGGCTTGCCAAGCTAGGCGCAGTAGGGTACGATACATTAATCTTAATAAATAGTTTTGTGAACTGGTGCCTTACTTCTATAGGAAGCGAGAAGATGAGTTTCTCTAAAAAGATAAAAGCCAAGTTTAAAGATGCGGTCAAATTCATCAATAAGTTTGAGTACACCGCTGCAGAACTTGCAGTAGAGAAAGGTTACCAGTATGTGGTCTGCGGACACATTCACCAACCTGAAATGCGTACCATTACCACAGAAGATGGTGAAGTAACTTATCTGAATAGTGGCGACTGGGTCGAAAATTTAACGGCACTTGAATACTACGATAAAAGCTGGAAG
>NZ_CAMLHF010000020.1 GCF_946479715.1 uncultured Pedobacter sp.
GTTTCCATGGGAAGGCGAAAGCAGGTAACACAGAAGAAAGTACCACCTTAATCTTATTTGCTCGTGCAATTTCGGTCATAGCGGTAATGTTGTCTTCAATCATTTCCAGAGTCGAAGGGCCGGTATTACCTGCGATGTCATTGATTCCACAAAGCATCACAACTACTTTAGGTTTTAGTGCAACCACATCCTGATGAAACCTAATAAGCATCTGTGGCGTAGTCTGCCCACTAATCCCACGACCAATATAAGGTCTGCTGGAAAAAAATTCAGGACGATTATTTTTCCATCCCTCGGTAATAGAATTACCCATAAAAACGACTCTATTTTCATTTTTAGCGGGTGCACTGAGTTTCGAATTCTCTTCCTGGTACCTTTTTAGATTAGCCCAGTCCTGTGCCTGAGATAATTGAATGGAGAGTAAAATGGCTGGAATGATCAGCCATTTTTTAGAAATTATTTTCATACTATTCATTTGGTTAAAGTTATTTTCTAGTGTTTTACTTTATAGAATTTATAAGCAAACATAAAGATCACAATATAACAGATTATTGGTGCATAATATGCATGTGCTATTCCGGCACTGTCGGCTACAGCTCCCATTATAAAAGGGAAAAATGCGCCTCCAACAACTCCCATTGATATAAATGAAGAAGCCTGTTGTGTACGTGCACCAAGATTTTTAAGCCCAAGACTAAAAATAGTAGGAAACATGATACTAAAGAAAAAGTTGATCATAAGAAGCGCAACAAAAGATACCCATCCAAAGCTTTGAGCAACTATAACACACATTAGAATATTACCTATAGCAAATATTGCAAGTAACTTATTAGGTGCAATTATTCGCATTAAAAAAGTACCTAAAATACGACCTGTAAGCATCATACCCATAAACACTACCATATAATATCCTGCTTCAGAATCGGTAAAGCCCATTTTTTCGTGTCCGTAATTAATAAAGAATGCCCATGTTCCAGCCTGCGCTGCAACATTAAAAAATTGTGCTATTACTGCCCAAACAAAATGCTTATGATCAAATAGCTTCTTATCAGGAGCGGTATCAACATTTACGGCATTCTCATCTACTGTAGTAACATGTGGGTCTATTAAAGCTGGTATTTTAACAAAAGAAAACGCAACTGCAACAAGTAGAATAACAGTTCCAATAACAGCATATAATATTTTTACTGAGGTAAGATCTGTACTACCCACAACATTATTACTCAGTAAAAAGTAACTTCCTATTGCCGGGCCCAACATAGTTCCAACCGCATTAAATGTTTGCGCAAAATTGATACGAAGATCACTTGTACGTTGGTCTCCTAAGGACGCAACAAACGGATGGGCAACTGTTTCTAATGTTGATAAACCGCAGCCCACAATAAATAATGCAATACCAAAGAAAGCAAAGGAAGAAATATTAGCTGCAGGCACAAACAAGAAAGCTCCTGCCGCGAAAAGAGATAAACCTAAAAGGACTCCCTTTTTGTATCCGAAACGTTTCATAAACAATCCTGCAGGAATCCCCATAACTGCATATGCACCAAATACAGCAAACTGCACAAAGGCAGACTGGAACTTGGAAAGACTCATCGTATGCTGAAAATGTTTATTCAACACATCAGCCATTGTAATTGCAATACCCCAGAACATAAAAAGGGAGGTTACAAATATTATCGTAACCAGGAATTTCTTCTCAGTAAAGGCTGCTTTAACTTTTAATTCGCTCATAATTTTGTTATAAATGGTTAATTTATTATTGGTTTAGGTTGTTTGTACTTACTTTGATACTCCCCAGGTCTTGTTTGGCTTAGGTCCCATTTCCAGTTCCAATTTACCCCCCGCAACTAATTGTTCGTGAGTAAACCACGGCGTGTTTAGCACTTGTCCGTTGAACTTAGCACTTTGTATATATTTGTTTACAACTGAACAGTTGTTTGCTATCAGCTGAAATTTCTTTCCGTTTGAAAGATCTATTGTAACATTCTGAAATACCGGACTTCCGATTGTATATACCGGAATACCTGGCGTAACAGGATAAAATCCCATCGACGAGAATACCACAAAAGCAGTCATACCACCACCATCTTCATCACCAGGAATACCAAATACATTATCTTTAAACCAGGTATCTAAAAGGAATCTGATGCGTTTTTGAGTTTTCCATGGCGAAGCCGTGTAATTAAATAAATAAGGAATATGGAAGCTTGGTTCATTACCCATCGAGAACTGGCCAACCATGCCTGTCGCATCCGGGAACTTAGCCCAGTTTTCATATTTACTTCTTCCAAGGGGCTCTCTATAAAGCTGATCTAATTTATTCTCGAAGCTTTTTGCATCACCAAACAACCCTATCAGGCCTTTAACATCTTGTTGCACTTGCCATAGATAAGTCCAGCCATTATTCTCATCATAATAGTCTCTGCCGCCCATGCCACCATCAAACTTAGGATCTATATCTACCCAGTTGCCATCTTTGTCTTTTGGTAAAAACATCTGAGTTTTGCTATCCCATAAATTCTTATAGTTACTACTTCTGGCAATAAATTTGGTGTAATCCTGATCCTTGCCAAGCTCTTTTGCCATTTGCGCAACAGCCCAGTCATCATAGCTATGCCCCAAGGTTACTGCTACAGCCTGACGTTTTTCCCAACTATGCACATTAGCAACAGTTTCTTTTTCATCCTTTTTCAGAGAAGGAAAATATCCTTTTTCGTAGTAAAAATCTTCGAGTTCACCTTTTGGACCATTTTTCCATGGCAGCATTGTTGCTTCATTTGCATTTTTAAGCATTCCCTCATAGGCTTTATTAACATCAAAACTTTTTATTCCTTTACGGTACGCATCAAGAAAGGTAATTGAGGAATGGAAACCGTTCATACACGGATTATCGCCAAACAACAATGGAAATGTAGGTACCCATCCACTCTGCGTATACATATTCACATAAGAATTCATCATGTCGCCTTCCTGCTCAGGATTAAGAATTGTACGAAGCGGGTGATGTGCAAGATAAGTATCCCACGACCAATCGTCTACATAAAATGGACGTGTAGTCTTGTGAACCTGCTTATCATAACCACTATAATATTGGCCATCCTCGGTAATATCAACCATACGCTCATAACAACGATATAAAGCAGTATAGAATGAACGTTTTTGGGCCTCTGTCCCCCCCACTGTTTTAATTTGGTTGATCACCTTCGACCACGCTTCTTCTCCCTTTTTAACTTGCTGTTCAAACGTTGAGTTTTTCAACTCATTGTCGAAATTCTTCTTTGCCTGTTCTGCACTGATATAAGAAATGGCGTATTTAAACTCAATATTTTTTGGTGCATTTTTCGGAAAACTAACCCATGCTTTTAAGTCCTTTTCATCTACTGAATTGGCCACTGTGACTTTACCATCTTTCAAACCGCCCAATACAACATCCGTATTAAAAGTGCCATACATGTACACTTTAATATTTCCATTGTAAGTCTCTATACCAGTTATTTCTTTCTTTGAAATTGACTTATATTCATGATCCCCACCATTATATACACTAAGTAACAAGCCCTTTTCACTGTTTTCAGGATATTCAAATTTGAATACACCTGTCTTTTTTCCAGGGGTAAATTCAACTTTTATTTCTTCATCAATCAACCATGTAGTATAGTACCAAGGGCGATTTATCTCCAGATCATGATCATAAGTCATTTTTTTGTTCCAATCAGCACCCTCTATAGATTTTACAGTTGGTTTAATAGAAAAAACCTGCCCCATTCTGTGCGAAACAACATTTAAAGGGAAACTGGAAATCTGATCTGACATATAATCAGGTCTTTGAGGAAACATCCTTATCATTTGATTCGGGAGCTGTACTGTTGGTCTGGTGGGTTCTAAAAGTTGACCTACGTTACCAATTATCGGATCCACATATTTTAGGTTACCAGTTCCCTCATACTGGTTCGTCTGGGCTATGGCAATACCCTGACCAAAAAGCAAAGCTGCCGAAAAAGCAATCTTGAGTTTGGACGTAATTGTTCTATTAAAGTTTAAGGACATAATACTGATTAGTTTATAAGTTTGGTTCTTTAGTTTTCACAATGTGTGCAATGCTAAAGATATAAAACTCATTCCATAAAAAACAGCATTATTTATGTTACTAAACCCTTATAGCAAACCAATAAACCGCAATTAAAACAGGCCGGTTGCAAATGAAGACCGGCCCTTTTCTTAATATCACCAATAACAGATTGTTTTTAAAGCTACCGTCATCTCGACATGAGGAGAGATGACGAACTTGTCTGTGAGAGATCCTGAGCTAAACTCAGGATGACGATCGATTGAGACAAAACCCCTTCCTTTCTGCTCCTTCCTCTCCTCTTTTCCAGAAAAAATGATTCCTCTTTGAAGACATGCGAATTTTTGCCCTTCAGCAAAGATTCGAGGATGAAAAGAGTGTGTCATTTTTTCCTCTTATTTTTTCAAATCTAATTCTTCAATCAAATTCTTAGCACCACCCAGCACATCAATACACCATAACACATAGCGTACATCCACACATATGGTACGTTTAAACTGTTTATCAAAAGCGATATCACCGCTCATAGCTTCCCAGTTACCATCAAAGGCTAAACCGATCAATTCACCATTACCATTAATAACAGGCGACCCAGAATTACCTCCGGTGATGTCATTATTAGTGATAAAACCAACGGTTAAAGTTCCGTCATTGCCATACTGACCAAAGTTCTTTTTATTATAGTTCTCGATCAGGTTAGCCGGCAAATCAAACTCACTGTCGCCAGGAATATATTTTTGCATAACTCCGTCAATGGTAGTTGTAGTTTTATATACAATACCATCTTTTGGAGAATAATCCTGTACATTACCATAGCTAAGGCGCATGGTTGAATTTGCATCAGGGTACATTATTTTCCCTGCATTTTTCTCTAAAATCGCTTTCAGATATAGGTTGTCCAGTTCCTCCTTTTTACTTTCAAAATCAGCAACAACAGACCCAAAATTGACCTTAACATAGTCTGCCGGATAAAGGTTTACTGCATACTTATACCCAGGATCATTTTTAATGGCATCAAGAGAAGGATTAGAGGCCATAAATGCCTTTAATTTCTCTGGTTTAATAAAACTACTATTCTCCCAAAGGTAATCCGCATACTTTTGGAAAGTAGCTTCAGGGTTTCCTGCCCAGTATTTCTCAGCAATTTCGCTAAAGAACTTAGGCTGTGATTTTACTGGAACATCATTATAAAAAGACGCAAGAATTTGTGCAAAAATCTTCTTGTCTGCAGTTTCATTATAGGTTTCCTGATAAATTCCAATAGCTTTATCAACACCACCTTTTACCTGGGTTGCAAAAGCATCATCACCTTTCTTTTGCTCCATTGCATTCCATGCTCTGCCAATTGAAATGGCATTTGGAACCCATGCCGATGCTAAGAAACCTTCATTAATATAAGTACGTTGAATAGATATCGGATCAATACTTTTATAGATCTGATCATACTGCTCCATTAAACCGGCGAATTCAGTTTTCTGAGCTGCCCATTCAGTAAATGCTTTTTCCTCTTTTCTCTTAGATTCAGAAACCTTTAAGCGTTTTAACTGCTCAGTCTGACCAATATAATATTTCCAATAGTTTGCAATATTGGCATATTTAGACGACAACTTTAATCGTGTTTCAACACTTTTATCCATCTCCGCTTTCCATGCTTTCAAACGAATATCACGTAGCTTAACAATAGTAGGGCTTACTTTTTCGGTAGCCAGATCAACTCCATAAGAAGTTAAGTACCTGTCTGTACGACCAGGGTAACCATAAACAATTGAAAAATCACCATTCTTTACCCCTTTAATGGATACTGGTAAGAACTTCTTTGGCTTAAAAGGAACGTTTTCTGCCGCGTATTTTGCCGGAGCATTATTTTTAGTAGCATACACTCTAAAAACAGAAAAATCTCCTGTTTGGCGGGGCCATTCCCAGTTATCAGTATCGCCACCATATTTACCGATATTTTGTGGCGGTGCACCTACTAAACGAACATCATCAAAACGCTCGTAAACAAAAAGAATGAACTGATTAGATTTATAAAAATCCTTTACGTTAGCCTCTATTGTTGGGCCCGTAACGGCAGCTTTTGAAATGGCATTAAATACCTCAAGCATTTTCGAAGCTTTCTCTGCGCCTTTTAAACCTTTTGTTGCTTCATTAACCTGAGGAGTTACATCTTCCATTCTTTGAAGAAAACGCACAAACAAACCATCAATTGGTTTCTCTTCGCCATAGTTTTTGGCGTAAAACCCGTTATCAAGGATATTGTTCTGAGCGGTTGAGTTCGATGCAATAGCATCATAGCCACAGTGGTGATTGGTAAAGATCAAACCTTTATCAGATACGATCTCACCTGTACAGAAACCACCGAAATGAACGATAGCATCTTTTAAACTCGATCCATTTGCATTATACAGGTCTTTGGCAGTCAATTTAAAGCCCTGCTTTTTCATTTGCTCATAGTTTTTACCTATCAGCATAGGGATCCACATCCCTTCATCTGCTTTTACAGTGTTTACAAAGGAAAATACCATTGCACACAACAGCAGATATACTGTTTTCTTCATGATGAAATAATTAGTTAGTTATGCCGTAAAGTTAATGAATATGTAGGTTAATCTATAAAGAAAAAACCCGTTGAGTAAGTCCTTGCTGTTCCACTGATCAATACCCTGTCTCCAGCATTTACACATTGCAGTTTACCTATCCTGTCCGACAACTGCAGGGCGCTCATCTCTGTTTTCCCCAATTTTTCTGCCCAATAAGGAATTAATGAACAATGTGCTGATCCGGTAACCGGATCTTCAAATATACTTGCCTGAGGAACAAAGAAACGGGATACAAAGTCTACTTTATCACCTTTTGCCGTTACAATTATTCCCCCTGGCTCAAGGTTTATTTTGTTCAGAGCCTCTCTGTCGGGCACTAAACCCCTGATATCCTGCTCACTATCATACACCAACACATAGTCTCTTGACTTAAGTACTTCCTTTGGTTGTTTCTTTAAAGACTTGGAAATGATTTCAGGTAACGCTGCCGGCTCGGGCTTTCTTGATGGAAAATTTAAAGTATACTGCTCATCAACTATCGTAACCTCCAATGGTCCGCTTTTAGAATTGAATATAATCTTGTCTTTCGGATAATTCAGTATTGTCTTTAAAACATGGGCACTAGCCAGAGTTGCATGGCCACACAAATCCATCTCATGCTCTGGGGTAAACCACCTTAAACTGAAAGCCTCTCCATCTGGAACGAAAAAGGCAGTTTCAGGAACGGCATTTTCTTTAGTAATCTTTAAAAGGAGACTATCCGGTAGCCACGACTCAAGAGGAACCACACATGCAGGATTACCACCAAAAAGCTGGTCGGTAAATGCATCGATCTGATAAAGTTCTATTTTTTTCATGTCCTTATATTTAGGTTTACAATTTAATTTCAAACAAATTAAGGCTTCCGCCTCTGTAATGCACCGGCAACTCTTCTTCATGCCCTATCAGCGTAATTCCCTTATCAGCAAAACCACAGTTAAAATAATAGTTGTTCAACTTATCATTACCACTGGTAGTGTCCATTCTTATAAATTCCTTACCGGTTTCTTTTGCATGACCTTTAGCCCATTCTACAATCTGCTTTACAAAAGAACTGCCCCTAAACGCCGGATTGGTTGCAATGCGATGAATGTAAATAGATGGATCTGCGTTTCTTTCTTTCCAGATTAGCGGATCATCATAGTTGATCACAAAAACACAAGCTATTTCACCATCCGCCATAATCTTGTACTGCCTGTTTTCTTCAATCTCTTTTTTAACAAGTGATCTTTCAAAGCCTTTCCAATAATTAATGGTTTGTTTCTTTTGATACTCAGTAGCATCATCATAAATTTTAAAAATAGAATCTAAGTCTTCCTGGGTGCTATGTAAAATGGTCATATCGGTATTGTTAAAATAATAACACAAAATTCAACAATATAATTACACCAACACAGATACAATTTTATTAAATTTGACCAATACAGTTTTAAACTATGGAATTAAAGCAAGCTCCCAGATCAGAGCCATACTTATATCTTCAAATTGCTGCCCGCATCGAAAAGCAAATTATGAATGAGGTATTAAAAGCAGGTGATAAGTTGCCATCCGTAAGGATGCTCTGCAGAGAACTAGGCCATAATATGAGTACTGTTACACAGGCCTATTATGAATTGGAAAGCAGATCGCTTATTGAAACAAGACCAAGATCAGGGTATTATGTTTGCGTACCTCCTAAAAAACGTTTGGCTGTACCAGAAACAAGTAACCCCTCTTCAGGACCTGCTCTTCACAGCCAGGACGACCTTATTACCCGGGTTCATCACGACAGTACAAACCCAAAAATAACACTGCTTTCATTAGGGGTACCCGATAAAAGTCTCCTCCCTATCGCAAAACTAAACAAGGGGATGATACAAGCAATGAGAACCCTGGAAAGCAGTGGTACAGCTTACGATCAGGTACAAGGAAATGATAAGCTTAGAAGAGAGGTTGCAAAATGGTCTCTTTCATGGGGTGGCGATCTGGATGATACAGATATTATAACCACTGCAGGCTGTATAAATGCCGTTGCCTACTGTTTACTGGCCACAACTAAGCCCGGAGATACCATAGCAATTGAAAGTCCTGCTTATTTTGGTATCCTTCAGCTCACCCAAACCATGGGGTTAAATGTGCTGGAACTCCCTACAAATGCAACCACAGGGATAGAAATTGAAGCTTTAAAAAAAGCGCTCACGATGAACAAGATCAAGGTTTGCCTATTGGTTAGCAACTTTAATAACCCTTGCGGCTCTTCTATGCCTCCAGAGCATAAAAAAGAAGTAGTTAAATTACTGGAGCACTTTAATGTACCTTTAATAGAAGATGATCTTTATGGCGATCTTTATTTTGGAGCCAACAGACCAACCACCTGTAAAACATACGACGAGAGCGGATTAGTTCTTTATTGTAATTCCGTATCTAAAACGCTTGCGCCGGGCTATAGAGTAGGCTGGGTTGCCCCCGGAAAGTTTAAAGACCAGGTGATGAAGCTAAAATCAAGTCACGCACTTTCATCTACCACAATCACTTCAGAAGTTATTGCAGATTTTCTAAAGAATGGACGTTACGAAAATCATTTAAGAAAAATACGCCAGATACTTTATAACAACAGCCTGAAGTATAGCAGCGCCATAGCAAATTATTTCCCCGAAAACACACGGGTAAGCAGACCAGATGGCGGGTATTTTTTATGGGTAGAACTGAATAAAGATGTTAGTACACTCGATTTGTATGAACGCGCAATAAAACACAACGTAAGCATTGCTCCCGGACGAATGTTTAGTTTAAAACAACAATTCGATAATTGCTTAAGGCTAGGCTTTAGTCTTCAATGGAGCGACGAAGTGGAAAAGAAAATTAAGCTGTTGGGGATGCTGATTAATAAAAGTTAATCATTATGAAGATATACTCTGCCCTTCAAGCCAGGCTTTAAAACCATTTACTCTTTCCCTGCTTATAATTGCCTCAACATCAACAGTGGGCGATAACTGCAAAATAAATCTGCTATTATAATAGGTAGTAATTTTTTTTATCGCATCAATATGAATAATCAGTTTCCGGTTGATCCTGAAAAACAGGTTCTTATCAAGTAATTTCTCAATCTGATCCAAAGAATAATCCAACGGAATCTTTTGATCAGTCATTGTAGTGGCCCAGGTTAAACCATCAGCAAAGTGAATATGGGCAATATCCTTAGCCTTCACATAAATAAGCTGATTGTTAATTTTACCTATAAAACGAGTGTTCTCCCGCTTAGAAAACTCTTCGGCAATTTTAGAAATGTTAACTCCAGAGTTTGCGGGAAGCTTAAAATATTCATATTTCTCTATTGCCCGTTTAAGGTCTTTTACATCAATTGGTTTCATTAAATAATCAACACTATAAACCTTAAATGCCTGCAAAGCAAAGCTGTCGTACGCCGTTGTAAAAATAATAGGAATTTGAACATCCCTCCTTTCAAACAGTTCAAAGCAATTACCATCCGACAGCTGAATGTCCATAAATATCAGGTCGGCAGTATTGGTCTGATTATCGAACCATTTAACCCCATCCTCAACAGATTCAATAATAGCCACTACATCAACCACAGGCAAACATTTTTGCAGCAGCTGAATCAACCTTTCGGCATTATGTTTTTCATCCTCAAATATTATAATCTTCATAACTGTGTATTATTGGTACGCGTACTGTAAATGTATTATCTGTTTCGGTTATGGTAATTCTTTTATCGCTTGTCAGTTCATACCTTTTACTAATATTATCCAAACCAACGCCAATAGAGTTCTGTACACTTGCACGTTTTCTCAGATCATTTGCAATAATAAGATATTCACCTTCATCTTTTATACAAATGCGTAGAGGGTCATTGGCCGAAAAGCGATTATGCTTTACTGCATTTTCGACCAGCATTTGCAAAGTTGCCGGTGGCACCATGCCAGTGCCCTGCACCGCTTCACTAATATTTATATGGAACTCAATACTACTCTGATGCCTTATCCTGATCAGGAAAGAATAAGATTCTAAAAATTCCAGCTCTGTTTTAATGGTTACCAGATTTTCAAATTTCTTATCCAGTATATACCTGTAGCTTTTAGCCAGCTGAGTAATATACTCGGCCGATAAATCCGGACTTTTATACACCAGATTGGTAAGCACGCTTAATGAGTTAAAGAAAAAATGAGGATCTATCTGGCTCTTCAGCACATCGTACTTAGCCTGAATATTCTCACGCATTAGCCGTTCTTCATTCAATTGCGATTCCTTCCAGTTCTTGTAATAAAGAACCACACCATTGTAAGCAAGTATTAAAAGGTAGAAAATGAAAGTACCAAAATTCAGATCATAGCTAAAAGCCACAAAATGGTTCCAGGCTTCATACTGTTTAAACAATACAATATCAAATACAGAATAGCATAGCCCAAACAAATAAGCTATAAGCAGACCATACAACAAAAGGCTTATGCACAACAACAGTAGTTTGGAAGAAACACTGTTATTAAAAACATTCCTTTCTATATATTTAGAGAGCCTGGCTGCACCCTCCCATGAAATTAAGCCAAAAATTATATACATTAAACTAAAAATCTGCCCTCTTAACAAAAAGGAACCAACTTCGTGCGGAAACGTAAGATCAAAAGATTTAAATATCAGGCTAAAAACGTACAGCACCAATACCCTTAAACCGTATTTAAAATATTTGTTTTGAAAAATCTGTTCAACCTTGGCCGGATTCATCCTTATCAGCATTATTAAAAAACCAATCAACATAGCACTAGCAGTAATTATTTTCTTTGAACCATGCTAACGCACTACCTATGGCCTTGTCTATCGGGGTGTACTTTACCAATAGTTCCCGTTCAGATTTTTTGCCTGAATAGTAGTTGTACAAACACAGCATATAGGCCGAAGAATAAGTCAGCTTACCCGATGTTTTGCTAAATACTCCAACCAATGTACCCATTATTCCTATCATTTTTAAAACGAATTGAGGTATGCGTACCATAGCAGGATCCTGGCCAGCTACTCCATTCAGTAATTTAAAGAACTCTTTATAAGTTAAGTTTTCTCCTGCTAGCAGATAGCAATCTCCTATTTTACCTATCTCCAACGCATTTGCAATACCAGTGCATACATCATTAATATGTACAAAATTTTTACCTCCTGGCGGATAAAAAACCAATCGTTTATTTATACCATGCAGTATGATTTTGCCCGAACTGGGTTTTACATCAAATTGCCCGATCATAAATGTTGGGTTTACAATTATTGCCTGAAGGTTTTTACGTTCAACCTGTTCCAAAACATATTGCTGGGCAATGTATTTACTGTTGATATAACCAGAATTTACATTGAGCAGTGTAAAAGAGTTCAACTCATTAGCAGGTTTAATTTTATTACCCGGCCCTATAGTGTTTGCAGTACTAATGTGGATTAGCTTTTTAACTTTATGTTCCAGACAAGCATTAACCACATTTATAGTCCCTCTAACATTAATTAACTCATATTCTTTAAAAGTTACCGCCCATTGTTGGGTTATAGATGCCGTATGCACCACATAATCGCAACCCTTTACAGCCATAGATACCTCATCCTGATTACTGATATCTCCATGATAGATTTCGCATGGCACATCAGAAATTACGGTAGCATCCGAGGTGCCTCTCATCATCAGCTTAACCTCATAACCCCGCCTATACAATTCACGTGCAACATTAGAGCCTAAAAAGCCATTACCACCGGTTATTAAAACTTTCATTATTGGATATTATTTAATTGCAATTTCTTTTTTCACCGCACGCGATACGATTCTAAGTTTCATCTCCAGGGGTAAAATCCCCATTAGCCTATGATTTATCTTATTCCATAAACCCGGAATAATTACCGCTTTATTAAGCATGGTTTGTTTTAGCGCAATGCGAACAATCTCGGCAGTAGTTAACAAACCAATCCTTCCTTTTGTGCCCTGCCCCATTATCCTTATAGATACCCCTGAATTTGTCATTATTGGCCCCGGATAAACCACACTAACCGACAAATTGGTATCGTGCAGTTCCTCTCTTAAACCCAAAGAAAATGAAGAAATAAACGCTTTCGATGCAGGGTACACTGTTTTATAAGCTATTGGTGTAAAAGCAGCCATACTGGAGATATTCATAATATGGCTTTTTTGATGTTTTAACAGATGAGGCAATAGCATTTGAGTAATGGAAACCATACTTCTGATGTTCACCTGCAAAATTCTATCCATAGCTTCTAACGAGCTTTCTGTTATAGAAGCCGTACCACCAATGCCGGCATTATTAATTAAAAAGTCGACCTCAAAATTTTCTATAATGTAATTCAGCCTTTCTATGAGCAACATGCTGTCGGTTATATCAAATTCAAATACCTTAGCCTCTATTTTATATTCAAGTGCAAGGTTTTCGGCAATAGAGGTCATATTGCTTCCCGGAAGGGCAACCATAATAATATTCATTCCCATAGCGGCACATTGAATAGAAAACTCTTTCCCTAGACCTGAACTGGCGCCGGTAATTAATGTATATCTAATGTTTTTCATAGGTATGTTTTTTATTTATTATGCAGTCAAAACTTTTAATGAATTGTTTAATGTTCACGCATAAAAATTCCCGTTCAATATGATTATTAAGCCCTATATACTCCTGCTCATTTGCAGGCGAGATTGTTTTCCCGATAATATATTCAAGGAGGAGCATATTGATTTCGTCCAGCTCATCTGTTACCACATAGCCAGATAATAGCCTTAACAAACGACTGATTATTAGCAACTCTGTCCATGAACTTTCAAAACCATCAGAAACAGTCTGATTTCTGTGAATTGCTTTTTCAATGTTCTCCAAAAAATCTACCAGCAGATTAGAGACATTGGTATCCTTAAGTTCATAATCAACTATTACCACTGTTATTTTACGCACAGTTTTGTGCAGCGAAATCAAATCCGAAGTATCGCCAAGTATCCTGACACTTACTCTATTTTCAAAAAGACATCCTGTTAACATATCACTATTAGCTTATTTCTTTTACAAAGCTGTAGATCTGTTAACCAGGAAAAGACAAATAGTTGATGAAGCGTAGATATTTCGCTTTGAATTGTACTTATTTACTGCCGAGCCAAATTAAGCTGTTAATGACCAGTTTATTTTGAACTTCGTTATCAAATGTTAATGATAATTCTTTGTTATGCGGTGGGTGTTCATAATCAATATCGTTATGACCCATATTCATATATACCATTTTATAGTTCTTATTTATCCATGCTACAGGATAATAACCACTATGCCATATTTCGTAAGGTTTAGGCCCTGTGCCCAGAGGGAAACTGCTGCTGTCAATTGACAATAGTATTTTAATATTGGGGTTCTTTGTTAGGTCATTTGTCCATTTATACCACTCATTGGGAGCCGATTTAAATGTATCTGGTAAGTTTTTTGTGGTTGGATGCTTTTTATCTTCGACCTTAAGAACAGCTGAGGTTGGCCGCCATGTATTGCTTCCATAAGATCCTGAACCAAGAAATTCATTATGATACCAATCCCAGTTTTGTGGAAAGTCTGACGGAGTTAATGCAAAGGCCGAGAAGTGAAAACCCATCCACGCCCCTCCGTGTTTCATATAATTTTCAAATGCTTGCCTTTGTGCTGGTTTATCTGGTCTTGTATCTAAGAAAATTACAACCTCATATTTTGCAAGAAAGTTTGCATTAAGATTGTCCCAGTTATTAGTTGAATCATAAGTGAAATTATACTTCGTTGCTATTTTTGGGAACCATTTATTGGCTTCATGAACAAAGCTAATGTGAGCCTGATCATTTTTACCTGTATAAAATGCAATTACTTTAAATTTACGATGCTTATTCTGAGCATTAGCAGTGAAAAAAAGAAAGCAAAACCCACCACATATCAGCAGGCATTTTAATAAGACTTTGGTAAGTAAAAAGGTACGTATTCGGTTCACAATCTGGAGGCGTTCGTTCCTATCTTTATTGAAAAGAACTAGCTTGTAAATCCAAATTACTAATTTTAATTACAAATAACTATTAGCGTATTATATCCCTAATTACTTTCTTCTATTTTCTCGAAGAACTGTTTTAATTCGTCAAAAAATATTAACGTTTTAAGCCGCTCTTCAGTTTCAACCTGAACAGCAGCATGTCCTGCCCATCCACTATACAACCTATCGAGCATCTCATGGATTTCTTCAAAAGAATGTTCATTCAAAAACTCTTTTGTATTCATTTGTAATTTTTCTGATTCTGTAATTTCTAAAGACATTATAGCTCCTCCTAAATAATTTACGGATCCCAAGTGTAACTTATTCGTTGTATAACGTAAAAAGAAGGAGAATTGGTATGGCTAAATGTCATTTGATTGAAATTTAACTATTAGCCATAAGTGTCTGTTATCCAAAAGCAAAAATTTAAATCATCTGTAAATCATGATGTTAAAAAGTCCTAATTCTAGTATAGAACACCCTAGAAATGAAACTGGTCACATCAATGTGTTGACAGGGCATTGACAGGGCATTTCTAGGGCGTCTCAAGGGCCTTAGTAGAGCTATTTACCCTATCTAGGCCCTATAAAGGCCCTACAAAGGCCTAAATATTCATCGCCGGCTTGACTCTACACCGAAATAATCACCTAACGATTGAAATGGCATATACTCCCAGAGATTGGGATATAAACTGTTGTTAAACAAAAAAGGCCCCCAAATTGGGAGCCTTTTTTGTTTATGATTATAATCTTAGTTAAAAGAATAACGTACACCAACTTGTACCTGATATCTAGAAGCAATAGAAGTATTGTCTCTAAATGTTTTTGACAAAGTTTTATCAACAGTGTATTGTGGCACTCCAGCAGTTGTAGAACGAAGTTGCATGAAGTTATTTAGATTCGGCACTTTTGTAAGTCCCCAATCTTTATTAAGTAAGTTTCCGAAGTTTACAAAATCAACAGAGATTTGGAAGCGACTTTTGTTTTCTTCTTGCCATTTGGTAAAGAAATCCTGAGTAATTCTTAAGTCAAAACGATTGGTCCATGCGTATTCTGCACCGTTACGTTCAGCATACTGTCCTCTTCTTGTACTTAAATATTTGTCCTGACTGATGTAAGCATCTAGTCTTGCCCATTGTGAGTCGGCACTTTCAGCAGCAAAGGTTACATTTCCTCTACTATCTTTAATATCTGTAGTTACAAAATTGATATCATTTTTATCTTTAGGAACATACATCAAATCGTTACCAGTTCCATTATCATTGTTCAGGTTACCCGATACGATATAAGAAAAACGTGTATCTCCAAAGCTATCTCCATATGGAGAACCTTCATAAATAACGCCTATTGAAGTTGGTAATTTAGGAGCTATTTCGAAATTGAAATTCACCGCTGCAACAATCCTGTTTTTAACAACATAACTGCTGTAAGCAAGAATTGGGTTGTTAGGATCGTTAACAATTTGGTTTCCTGTAAAAGCTGAGTTAGCTTGCGAACCCGGTGTAGACGTTACGTCGCGCGCATCACTATATGTATAAGCAATCATCGCATCTACATATCTGCCAAAGCGTTTCTGCAATTGAGCAGTTAAGTTATAAGCATATCCTTTGTTTGTATTGTCTAATACAATAGCGTTAGTAAGGAAGTTATTTATTCTGTTGGCACTTGAACCAGGGAAAATATCACGGGTATCTCCGGTACCGCTTAATTTACCAGTAGGATTAACTAAGTTGGCATCGCGGTGATAAATCTCATTTATTGATTTAGTGTAAATACCTTCTAAAGTTGCAAGAATACCTCCAGGAAGTTTAAAATCAGCAGCTAAATTAGAGCGCCATACTTGCGGAACTTTGAAATCTGAGGCTGTAGCATTTATTGCATAGCTCGCTGGAATTCCTGCGTTTGAAGGGATGTATGCAGAAACATTTGAGGTAAACGGACGGTTGGTTGGATTGTTTGTAAATTCATTTCCGAATAGAAGTCCTGTTTGTCCAGCCTGGTTTACTAAATAAACACCTGGCATACCACCTGTAAATATTCCAGATCCACCTCTGATTTGGAAAGTCTGATCGCCGTTCACATCCCAGTTGAAACCAACACGAGGAGAGATTAAAATCTGCGTTTTAGGTAGTTTACCTACGTCAAGTTTTTCACCGTCACGGAATGTAGCACTTACGATAGCCGGGTTAGAGGTAATTTCTGAAGTGTAAATTGGAATATCTGCACGTACACCATAAGTTAGCTTAAAGTTATCTCTAACAAACCATTCATCTTGCAAGTAAACAGCAATAGGTGCCATGGATAATTTAGCTATTGGTCTTGGATCGCCATTAGCTGAATATGTTAATTGGTATAAGGTAGGGTTAACAGAGTTGTTACCACCTGCGGCAGCTAAGAAATCTGCAACTGATTTGTAACGAAACTGACCGTATACAAACTGTGCAAATCCATTACCATATTTTAAATATTGGCCTGAAGCTCCAATTGTGATGTTGTGGCTTCCTGCATAGATGTTAAAGTTATCTGTAAATGAATAAACATCCTGATCTAATGTATTTAAACCACTAAATGGCTCAGATCCCAATGAAATGTAGTTAGAACCTGCTCCGTTTTCAATATCTACAACAGGGAAGGGATTTCCATAGATTTGACGATAGTCGCGGAAAGCAGAATAACTCACTTGTAAATTGTTTGAGAATCTGTTTCCGAATTTAGAGTTCAACTCGGCTGCAATTGATTTGGTATTGTTAAAGAAACGATAACGCATATTTGAGAAAATCGTTGAATTAATGGTAGGACCACGACCACTATTTGAATTTGACGAACTCGGATCAATATCTTTAAATGATTTCAAATAATTATAACGGATAGTTAATTTATTGTTTTCATTAATGTTCCAATCCAAACGGGCTGTTAAGTTGTCAGCTTGCTGATCGCTAGAGTAGCCTTCGTAAACACCTGGATCATATCCCCATTTAGAGATAAGCAAACTTTTAACAGCATCAAGATCTGATGCCTTAACTTTAGTAACATTACTTCCACCTTGTCCTCTGTCAGCACTTAAAGTTGTTCCCGGAAAAGCTCTTCTTGTGATCTCTCCGTTTATGAAAAAGAATAATTTGTCTTTTACAATTGGACCTCCAATGCGCGCACCAAATATTTTGTTTGTAAAAGCACTTGCTGCAGTTTTAGGAATTTCAGCATCTCCTACTTTATATCCCTGTAAGTTTTGATCCTTGTAGAAGGTATAAACTGATCCTGAGAAATTGTTAGTTCCGCTTTTTGTTACAGCATTTACGCTACCTCCGGTAAAACCACCTTGTTTTACATCGTAAGGTGCAATGTTGATCGTGATTTGATCTAACGCATCTAAGGAAATAGGTTGAGCACCTGTTCCGCCTCCTGGCATTGCGGTTAAACCGAATGAGTTATTAAACTGAGAACCATCGATAGTAAACGAGTTAAACTTGTTATTACGTCCGGCAAATGAAAAACCATCTCCTTGTGAATTTGATTGAGGAGTAAGTTTAGTTAGATCCGTTACACTTCTGTTAAAAGTAGGTAACTTTTCTAATTGCTCACGAGATACACTTGTTTGTGCTCCTGTACGTGAATTGTTGATGGTTTTGTTTTGATTAGAAACAATGGTAACCTCTGCAAGTGATTGTGATGATTCCTGCAATTTAAAGTCGACCTTAAAGTTCTGACCTAATCCTAAATTAATGTTTGAATTTTTTGAAGCAGTGTAACCAACCATTGTGGCAGTTACGGTGTAAGGCCCGCCAACATTAATGTTAGCAAAGTTATAACGCCCATCATTTCTGGTAATGGTTTTATAAACAGTTCCTGTTGGACCATGGACTGCTACTACAGTTGCACCTGGCAGTGCCCCTTTGTCATCTGTAACAGTACCGTTCATAGCAGATGTAGTTACTTGTGCATTCACTGCAGAAATAGACCCGACAAATGCTAAAACGATTACTACGATTTTAAATAGTAAAGATTTCTTCATATTGTTTGTTTTTTTATGAATAACATCAAAAATTGATGATAGCGACAAATTTAAATATTAATTTAATGCTCACTTTAATTTTCATGTTAAATAATTATTAATAAAGCCAAAACTTTTCAACATTTAACACAAGGATTAAATATATAACCAACAGTTTATCAGCGTATTGTTTTAATCCAGCAAATAACCTGCAACTTTAGTGAGGCTACATATTAACATTCTGTTAAGCTAAATCATTTACTCAAAAATCTTAAAGGAAGTATTAACGAACATTTTTTTTTATTTTTGGGCGTTTACTAAAGTTAAATTCCTTTATAATAAGATATGAACTACGATGTAATTGTAATAGGCAGCGGTCCCGGAGGATACGTAGCTGCAATCAGAGCTTCTCAGTTAGGTTTGAAAACTGCAGTTGTAGAGCGCGAATCCTTAGGTGGGATATGCCTTAACTGGGGCTGTATACCTACTAAAGCATTACTAAAAAGTGCCCAGGTGTTTGAATACATTAACCACGCTTCAGAATATGGTATCAAAACTGCTGAAGCTGAGGCTGATTTTGCAGCAGTCATTAAGCGTAGCCGTGGCGTTGCTGATGGTATGAGCAAAGGGGTTCAGTTCTTAATGAAAAAGAACAAAATTGATGTAATAATGGGTTCAGGTAAAGTTAAACCTGGAAATAAAGTAGAAGTTAAAGCTGCTGATGGTTCTCAAAAAGAATATACTGCAACTAACATTATATTAGCTACAGGCGGAAGATCAAGAGAATTACCTAATTTAAAACAAGATGGTAAAAAAGTAATTGGCTACAGACAAGCTATGGTTTTACCTGAGCAACCAAAATCTATGGTTGTTGTTGGTTCTGGTGCTATAGGTGTTGAATTTGCTTATTTCTACGCTACTTTAGGCACTAAGGTTACCGTTGTTGAGTTTATGGACAATGTTGTTCCTGTTGAAGATGAAGATGTATCTAAACAATTATTACGCAGCTTTAAAAAAGCAGGTATCGAGGTCATGACCTCTTCAAGTGTTGAATCTGTTGACACCAGTGGTGCTGGTTGCAAAGTACAGGTTAAAACGGCATCAGGTATGCAAACGCTTGAATGTGATATTGTTCTTTCTGCTGCTGGTGTGGTTGCAAACATCGAAAACTTAGGTTTAGAAGAAACCGGCATCAAAACTGAAAAAGGTAAAGTGGTTGTAGATGAATTCTACAATACTTCTGTAAAAGGCTATTATGCTATTGGTGATATCGTTGGCGGACAAGCGCTGGCTCACGTTGCTTCGGCAGAAGGTATTATTTGTGTAGAAAAAATTGCAGGCCACAAACCTGAACCTTTAGACTACAACAATATCCCTGGATGTACTTATTGCAGTCCTGAAATTGCTTCGGTAGGTTATACTGAAAAAGCTGCCAAAGCTGCAGGATATGAATTGAAAATCGGAAAATTCCCATTCTCTGCTTCAGGTAAGGCAAGTGCTGCCGGTGCTAAAGATGGTTTCGTTAAATTAATCTTTGACGCTAAATACGGAGAATTATTAGGCGCTCACATGATTGGTGCTAACGTTACAGAAATGATTGCTGAAATTGTTGTAGCCCGTAAACTGGAAACAACTGGTCATGAAATGATTAAATCTGTTCACCCTCACCCTACTATGAGTGAAGCAATTATGGAAGCTGCTGCTGATGCATATGGAGAAGTAATCCATTTATAAGAATAATTTTGCATTAACATATTTTGAAAAAGGCCGCGCAATGCGGCCTTTTTCATTAATTTTAAAATATGAATCTACATACTATAAATACGGGCTTATTTAAACTTGATGGAGGCGCCATGTTTGGCGTGGTTCCTAAGTCTATATGGCAACGTAGTAATCCGGCAGATGCTAATAATATGTGCACCTGGGCAATGAGGTGCTTGTTAATTGAAGACGGTGATAGATTAATATTAATAGATAACGGCATTGGCGATAAACAGGATGAAAAATTTTTAGGTCATTACTATTTACATGGTGATGATACCTTAGACAAGTCTTTGGCTGCAAAAGGTTTTTCAAGAGACGATATAACCGATGTTTTTTTAACCCACCTTCATTTTGATCATTGTGGTGGTTCGATAATGCGTGTTGGCGACAAACTTAGACCAGCATTCAAAAATGCTTTCTACTGGAGCAACCAAAAACACTGGGATTGGGCCGTAAACCCAAATGAAAGAGAAAAGGCTTCTTTTTTAAAAGAAAACATTTTACCTATTCAGGACAGTGGTCAGCTTAGGTTTATTGAAGATGTTGATGGAGTTCAATTTCATGATGGCATTAACATTCGATTTGCGTACGGGCATACTGACGCAATGATGTTGCCCCAAATCAAATATAAGGATAAGACAATTGTTTATATGGCGGATCTGCTTCCGTCTGTTGGACACATACCCCTACCTTATGTTATGGCATATGACATGTTCCCACTACAAACGTTAAAGGAAAAGAAGTCTTTTTTGCAGGAAGCAACTGAAAATAGCTATATCCTTTATCTGGAACATGATGCTGTAAATGAATGCTGTACTTTACAGCAGACCGAAAAAGGCATAAGGTTAGATCAGACTTTTGATTTAAAAAGCATCACTAATCCCTAAACAAAAAAATAATAATTGTTTGGTTTTGTTTAGTTTTTTATAAATTGGATTATTAAAACGATCTACTTTAAAAAAAAATTAAAAAAAAGATTATGGGCAAATTTGAAATCACAACAAGAAAGAATGGAGAATTCCAATTCAATTTAAAGGCTGGAAATGGCCAGGTAATTTTAACTAGCGAAGGATATTCAAGTAAAAGCGGATGTACCAACGGAATTGAGTCTGTAAAGAAAAACTCTCAAGATGACGGTAAATACGATAGAAAAACATCATCCAATGGCAAACCATACTTCAATTTAAAAGCAACCAACGGACAAATTATTGGTAACAGCGAAATGTACGAAAGTGTTGCAAGCAGAGATAACGGCATTGAGTCGGTTAAAAAAAATGCCCCTGAAGCAGAGATTTCGGATTTGACTTAAATATCTATTATATAACTTTTTGCAAGAGCCTGATTGACTTTAATGTTGATCAGGCTTTTGTTTTATAGGTTTATGCTATGGCATAGAGCTCTACAAGATCACCTACGAAACTCCAGTATATCTCCAGGCTGGCAATTCAGAACATTGCATATCGCATCCATAGTTTCCAACCTAATTGCTTTTGCCTTTCCCGTTTTTAATATAGAAAGGTTAGACATTGTTACCCCTACTCTCATGCTAAGCTCTGTTAAAGACATCTTTCTTTTAGCAAGCATTACGTCTAAGTTTATAATTATTGGCATAATATGATTTAATTATGAGTCATTAATCAATGGAATTAATATTCCCCTATTTTCCCCATTTTTAAAGATGCTAATTATGTTTTATTTCCTGACACCACAAAGACAAACATTTATTTTGGCTTTAGATGGCATTAATTTTTATTATAAAACAAAATATTAATATTGATATTCAATAATAACACTATGTTTTACAATATAACGACATTCATACTGACAAAAGTATTTTGGAATAATTTTTGCTGCTAAATTATTGTATAATTAATACGTGTAAAGTGTAACGTTTTCAGTAATTTATGTTTTCTAATTGCCTTAAAATTCTTACTTTTGCACGTTCAAACACATAAAGAGTACCAAAGCATATAAATGAGACAACTCAAAATCACGCAATCGATTACCAATCGCGAAAGTCAATCTCTAGACAAATACCTTCACGAAATTGGTAAAGTGGATTTAATTACCGCGGAAGAAGAAGTAATATTAGCAAGAAAAATACGTGAGGGCGATCAGGCTGCATTAGAACGTTTAACTAAAACCAATTTGCGCTTCGTGGTTTCGGTAGCAAAACAATATCAAAACCAGGGTTTAACTTTAGGAGATTTAATTAACGAAGGAAATCTGGGCTTAATTAAGGCTGCCAAGCGTTTTGATGAGACAAAAGGTTTTAAATTTATCTCATATGCTGTTTGGTGGATTCGTCAGTCTATTTTGCAGGCAATTGCTGAACAAAGTCGTATTGTACGTTTACCCCTTAACCAGGTTGGATCTTTAAGTAAAATCAGCAAGGCCTTTTCTAAATTAGAGCAGGAATATGAGCGCGAGCCATCTCCGGAAGAATTGGCGGATATACTGGAAACAACTGTTGATAAGATTTCTGACACGTTAAGTAACTCAGGAAGACACGTATCCATGGATGCTCCATTTGTTCAGGGTGAAGAAAATACACTACTAGATGTACTGGAAAATCATGAACCAAATACAGATAGCAGTCTTATAAATGAATCGCTTTCGGAAGAAATTAAACGTTCATTGTCTACTTTAACAGAAAGAGAACGTGAAATTATTGTTCTTTTCTTTGGATTAAGTACAAATCATCCACTATCTCTAGAAGAGATTGGAGAGAAGTTCAATTTAACCCGTGAGCGTGTACGTCAGATAAAAGATAAAGCACTTCAACGTTTGCGTCATACATCACGTAGCAAAATCTTGAAATCTTACTTAGGATAAGGGATTAAAAAATATATTAAAGTAAAAAAGATCGGGTATATACCCGATCTTTTTTACTTTTGTGACGTTCTAACCAAATTTAACGGCATGCTAAATAAGTACCAATCGGAGTTTCAAAGCTGGATTGAAAAGGAAAAAAAGGCAATTCAATTAATCAATATTGTAGGACAGCTATGGTTTGATAAATCAATTGAACTGGTACTATTCAGAAAACCTTTGTTTGACATAGGTAGCAGTGAGATACTTTCCTACCATCAATACGCTAAGGAAGTTAGCGGGAAAGACATTAACATTTATGAAACACTGGAGTTAGCTAAAACAATAGCAAACAGTAACCTGGCCCCTTCCCGGATTGACATAGGAAGATTAGCAGCCGAATGGCTTGAGGACAAGAACACCAATATCCAGGATTTCGTAATTGGCAAGCTAAGCAAGCACATCGGTAAAGATAAGATCAACTTAAAACCTAAGGATGTTATATTGTTTGGATTTGGCCGTATTGGGCGCATAGCTGCAAGAGAATTAGTTTTGCAGGCCGGAAAAGGAGAACAATTACGGCTACGTGCAATCGTAACCAGGGGTCACAACGACGAAGAGCTCATTAAAAGAGCAGAACTAATGCGCACTGATTCTGTTCATGGCCCATTTAATGGTACCATAATCGAGGATTTTGAAAACCATGCACTAATTATAAATGGGCAAACCATTTATTTCGTTGAGGCTGAACAACCGGAAGATATAGATTACACAGTTTATGGAATTCAGGATGCCCTGTTAATTGACAACACAGGCATTTTCCGTGAACGGGAAGACTTAAGCAGGCACCTGCAAGCTAAAGGAATAGCAAAGGTACTACTTACTGCTCCGGCAAAGGGTAATGTGCCCAATATTGTAGCAGGGATTAATGATTTAGAGATTGATTTTGATAAGGAAACCATCTTTTCTAACGCATCGTGCACTACTAATGCCATAGTCCCTGTATTAAAATTAATAGATGATTGTTTTGGAATTGAAAAGGGACATATAGAAACAATACATTCCTATACAAACGATCAAAATCTACTGGATAATTACCATAAAAAATACCGACGGGGTCGTGCCGCAGCATTAAATCTCGTAATTACCGAAACAGGGGCAGATAGAGCTGTAGCTAAAGTACTTCCTCATTTAGGAGGAAAACTAACCGGGAATGCGGTACGTGTTCCCACACCCAACGTATCCTTAGCCATACTAAATCTGTCACTAAACAAAGTATCATCAAAGGAAGAAATCAGCGAGATATTGAAACAGGCCTCCCTTTTTGGGAATCTGTCCGAACAAATCGAATATTCAATTTCCAATGAATTAGTAAGCACAGACCTCATAGGCAATAGCCATTCGGCTATTATAGATGGACCTGCAACAATTATGGCCAAAGACAACAAATCTGTAGTAATATATGTGTGGTACGACAATGAATATGGTTATACCAGACAGGTTATCCGTCTCGCCAAAAAAGTTGCAGGCGTGGTTAGGTTAACTTATTACTAGAAATCTATATCAATAAGGCTGCTTAGTGGGATATGAACCCCGCTCTTTAATTGAAGATATCTCTCAGTAACAGACCAAACGGTAGTACTAACTGTTTTTGGTCCTTCTGTAGTGTTAAATGTAATATCCGCTTTTGATTTGAATTCGTTTCCCAGTCGTTGTGCGGAGTTTAACTTATCTCTTAATTCTTCTGTGTGATTCTGATCGGCTGAAACGATTTTACTGATATCTATTGATTCTTTTTCTATTAATTCCCCTAACATAGTATTATGACTTATTCTTACTTAAATATGCATTTAATCTATTTAAATAACAATAGGACATGAAAAGAGTTACAAATATCATTCTGTATCTTTACTTTAGTATTATATACCAATCATAGCAAAATGAAACTCTACCCTTTAATATTCCTTAGCTTATTGTTAAGCTGTAGTTCTGTAAAAAAAACAGATGCCCAAGCTGGAAGTCAGCTACTTAAAGATGTAGAAGTATTATCTTCCGATGCTTATGAAGGAAGAAAAACGGGAACAAAAGGTGCCGAAATGGCACGTCTATATATAGTGTCCCGGTTTAAAGAAATTGGGTTAAAAACTTTACCATCATTTTCTGGCTATGAGATGCCATTTACCTTTACAGGCAAAAAAGGCACTGCCATTGAAGGTAAAAATATGCTTGCATATGTAGAAGGAAAGAGTAAAAATATAATAGTTATATCTGCCCATTATGATCATATCGGCATTATAAACAATGAAATTTACAATGGCGCTGATGATAATGCTTCGGGAATTGCTACATTATTGAAGCTGGCCTCACATTATATAAAGAATAAACCTGACCATACTTTAATTTTTGCCGCGTTTGATGCCGAAGAAGCAGGCTTACAAGGAGCGAAAGCCTTTATAAAAAACCCTCCAGTTCAACTTGAGAATATCAAACTCAATATAAATATGGATATGGTGAGCCACAACGACAAAGGTGAGCTTTATGCCTGTGGCACATTTAAATACCCTCAGTTAAAACCATCTGTTTTTAGCAAGAACTCTAAAATAAAAATAATTTTAGGCCACGATGACCCAAAACTGGGCAGCAACGACTGGACAAATCAAAGTGACCATTCGGCTTTTAACGACAGGGATATACCCTTTATTTATTTCGGAGTGGAAGATCATAAGGATTATCATAAAGCTACTGATGAGTTTAAAAACATCAATCCTGCATTTTTCACCAATGCAAGCGAAGCAATCCTTGAAATAACCCAAAGACTAGACCATCAACTTTATTTGAAGTCGGTAATCAACGAAAAGAAAACAATAAATTAAGTTAGGGTTATTTTCGGTTTTCAATCATCCCAACAAATTCACCACTCGATTTACCTCCAAGTGCCTGCAAACGGGTTGATTTAGATCTATCCGAGGTAGTGGATACTTTTGCCTGGCTGGTAGCTGTTATGCCCGGAGCCAGAATATTAATAGCTTCTGCAGTACAATCATCTTTAGGATTACCAAAATCATACATCACATCTCCAGAAGCGAACTCAAATCCTTTAACATCGGGAACCATTCCAGTATAATAACCGCCGCCACCCACAGAGTTTTTAGTTTCAAACATTGAGAAATAAACGTCATACTTATTCTCCAATGTTATAGGGAAAAAACCAACCGGTTTTCCATAAGAAGTCTCCCCTACCAATTTAACCGTCATGTGAGGTTTAAGGCTATTTATTACAAGTTCACTAGCAGAAGCAGTATACTGTTCAACAATAAACACTATATTCTTCACTCCCGTTAGATTTCCGGTTTTTTGGAATGTAGTGGTATTGCCGCTTACGGTATAATCCTCGTCAAAATAAGTTCCTACGGCTTGCCCATCATCATTAACAGCGGGCTGATTCTTTAATATCGTAGCTTTTTTGTTCTGCATTGTGGCATTAAAGTGTTCCGTGAACATTACGCCAGAAGTACCGGTAGGTGCAATAAGATTAATAAGATGTTGTGCTGTACTTATATAACCACCACCATTATATCTCAAATCAACAATAAGATCGGTTACTCCTTTGGCAGCAAAATTATTGAATACTGCGGTTAATGCACTTTCAGAATTTTCTTTATTTGAGAACCTTGCATAGGCCAAATAACCTATCTTTTTACTACTAGCTGTAAAAACAGTGTCTTTATATATCGGACTGCTCTTATATAAACTCTTATTAAGTGTTTTAGTGAAACTTACACTCCCATTTTTTCCCATAAGGGTTATCGTAGCTCCTTCAAGTGCACTTTGGATTTTATCTACTTCTACACTAAAGTTAGTCCCGTAGGTTACTCCGTTTACAGATGTAATTTCATCACCTCTTTTAAAACCTGCTTTAGCTGCCGGGGAATTTGGATACACGGCAGTCACAAAGATATCATAGTCTGAATTAGACGGCCCAAAATAGCCAAACCTTAAACCAACGTCGTTACCGTTTCCTTCCAAGTCAACTGACAACTTTGTACCAGGTATACTTGCAGTAGGATTTTTATCGGCTTTATCGAAAATATAGGAATACTTAGGTTCTGGTTGATTGCTTAAATAATCGGGAGATTTCGACGCTTTAACTATATTATATAAGTTAGCTTCGTACTTTTCGAGGTTCGTTCCCCCATTAGCACTATATTGTCGTGGCTCAAAAGCATCGTATGTAGGCAACGATTCATTCCAGAAATAAACTTCCTTAGCATATAGAAATAAGGAATCATTTGTTAGATCTACCCTATTTGTTGTAGGAGTTTGTTTGGTATTTTGCGTATCCTGCGGTTCCGGATCAGGTGTAGTTTTATTTTTTTTACATGCACTAAATACAATGCAAATCCCCAACACCGAACCAATTACGTAATTTTTTACAAGGCTATTTTTCATTTAAATAATTTTATCACCAACACCCGGTTCGGAGGTATAAACGTAATCAAGGTACTAATAGTTTATCAACATTCAAATAATCAACCCCTGCATTTATAGCACATTCTTCATCTAGTTTAAGCTTACCAACCATCAGCACATCTTCTTTCTTTAAATTATGTTTATCCAGAATCATTTGAATCCCCTCTGGAGAAGGCTTAGAGGACATTTCTTCCGCAAAATAAACAGTAAGATAGCTTTCTAATCCATGCCATTCCATCTGCTTAATTTTATTAAGCTGCATCATAGGATCGTCATTGGTGAATATAAATATTTGCTTACGTTCAACAGTGATCTCCTGCAGAAAGCTCAGCATCTCATTAAACATCAATAGCTTTAAGGGCAAACGCGCGCTTAAGAAAAGCAAATCAAAATTCACTTTATACTTTAACGGCATATCAAATTGGGCTGCTGTTTTCTCAAAAATATCCTCGCTACCTGTTGCAATATAGGTTTGCTGCATAATTTTAAGAATTTCATCAGCGCTTATTTGCTCTGCATATTCTATAAATTGAGCAAATAAATAATAAACCTGTAGCAAGTAATCCTTTTGTGGATAAAGGACATCATCCAGTTCAAAAACAAATGCTTGCTTATCTTTTAAATAATGTTCAAATGCCATTAAATATTAGTTAAATGGATGATCTGATCTTTTTCGGGCATTAGCACCTGAATATTAAACTCCTCAAAAAGCACTTGCGACTTTGATATATCAGCAATTTCAAATTCATGCAAAGGTAAAACCGCATCTACCCCCTCGTTGAGACAATGATTTAACAAATTATGGGCAATAATTTCATCATTTCGTTCTCCTAAAGAAATAAAATAGTATCGTGCAGACGGAAAAGAAGGCATATCGCCATAATCAGCCAGTACAATATTATCATCTGCAAAAGTTTTAATCAGTTTTAGCGACTGAGCAGATTTCCCTCCCGTTATTAATATCTTCAAAATTTAAATAATTAAACCGTCTTTCATTGTAACCACCCTATCGCTAATCTTAGCCAGATCCTCATTATGTGTAACAATCACAAAAGTCTGTTTAAAATTATCTCTAAGGGTAATAAAGAATTGATGTAGTGAGTTAGCGTTGGCTGAATCCAAATTACCGGATGGCTCATCAGCAAGAATAATTGCCGGATTATTTATCAGTGCTCTTGCTACAGCAATACGCTGTTGTTCGCCACCAGATAACTGATTAGGCTTATGATCTGCCCTATCCTTTAAACCCAAAAGCTCAAGGAGCTCAGTTGCCCTTGCCATTGCCTGTTTTGTAGGCACCTTAGCTATAAATGCAGGAATACAAATGTTCTCAAGAGCAGTAAACTCAGGTAAAAGATGATGAAACTGAAAAACAAAACCGATATTCTTATTTCTAAAAACACTTAGTAGCTCACCTGATAGCTTGTTAACTTTAGAACCATTCAGTTCTACCGTACCATCGTCGGGCTTGTCCAGTGTACCCAAAATATGGAGCAAGGTACTTTTTCCCGCACCCGAAGCACCAATAATACTTACAATTTCGCCTTTTTTGACCTCAAAATCTACTCCTTTTAATATCGGTAGATTTCCATAAGCTTTTTTTATACCTGTGGCTTTTAGCATAAATGCAAACTTACAAAAACATAGCACAAGGTTAAACAAATATGATATAACAAAAAATCCTAAATTTTTCTTGGAAGTTCAGATTTATCGCTTAACTTTGAAAAACAAAGTACTTTTAAAATGAGTAACAAGGAAGAACAGCTAAATGCATTGAACGACATCAAAAAAATGATGGATCGTTCATCAAGATTTATTTCTTTAAGTGGGTTATCAGGAGTTTTTGCTGGTTTTACTGCGCTGGTGGGTGCTTACCTTGCTCATTTAGAAATAGCAAATAGTTTAAATGGCACTTATGAATATGGCTATACTCAGGATGATCTGGAAGCCAATTTAATCAAAATTGGCCTGGGAGTACTTATTGTTGCGCTAATAGGCGGTTTCCTCCTTACTCTTAGACAAACCAGAATAAAGAAACTACCATTCTGGGACCGAACCTCTAAAAATTTATTGATCAATTTAGCAATTCCGCTAATCGCAGGAGGTTTGTTTATTATCGGGCTTCTTCTGGCCCATCCTGGCACCTATGGTTTAATAGCGCCTTCATGTTTGTTATTTTATGGATTGGCCTTGATTAATGCCAGTAAATATACTTATACCGACATTCGTTTTCTGGGTTTCTGCGAAGTAGTACTAGGATTGATAGCTATGTTTAACATTGGATACGGACTCTATTTCTGGGCTTTTGGTTTTGGTGTGCTTCATATTTTTTATGGATTGCTGATGTATTTTAAGTACGAAAGGACTAAATAATGAAGAACCCAATTGGAGCCCTTAACAAGATATTTGATAGTCGGATAAGACTAGGTGTGATGTCTATTTTGATTGTAAACGACAGCATTAGTTTTAATGAACTGAAACAAATGCTGGAACTTACAGATGGCAACCTTGCCTCTCACCTGAACACTTTGGAACAAGCAGAATATTTAAAAGTTCAAAAGTCATTTATTGGAAAAAAAACAAACACTACATATATACTTACAGATTTGGGTAGACAAGCATTTAAAACTCATTTGGATGCTTTAGAAAAGATGATTAAAAGTCTTTAATTTTTTTTATCTACTTACTTTGAAACACAAAGCACTTTTAAAAACAAAAAATGGAAACAACGTCAATTAATCAAATTACAACCATTGCCAAAGAATGCACTAAATATTCATTTGTTGCAGGATCTGCACTCTTCTTATTTTATTGCCTCACAAAATTCAGTCCCTTGGTTCCAGTAGGCCTCTTATACATCATGCTTGCTTTAGTGATCAACTCAATTGTCTTTCTGAGCTTATTGATTACAATAATCGTTCACCCTGAGCATTGCCTTACACTGTTAAAAACAGCAGTTGTTATGCTATTTAACCTCCCTGTAGCTTTTGCATACATGTGGATAGTTACAAATCACCTTTAATCTAAAAAAACTACACTCACATGAAACAGCGAATAGACCTACAGCTTATTGCAGCAATCGGTGGCGGCATTCTTTTCACCTTCCTCTTCTGGATGGAGAAACAAGCCCTCAACCTACTTATTTACACACTTTTCTTAATCATCATAACTTTACTGGATCAGGAAAAGCCTAAAACTAAAAAGTACTACATTATCGCCGGCAGTCATCTTCTGGCTGCAATACTGGTGGTTGTAAATCAATCAGTACTCAATATCATAACCTGGTATATCAGTTTTGCAGTTATGATAGGCTTAATTCATTTCCCTTTATTAAGGAATATTTTTACTCTATTGCTTTCGGCATTTTTACAGATTATTACGGCCCCGATAAATCTTTTAAAAAAAATAATGGCCATTCACTTTAGGAGCCTTTCTTTTAAGCCTGTCTTAAAAATCGTAAAGTACATTATTATCCCTTTTTTCGCCATCATGCTGTTTAGCATGCTTTATAGTGAGGCCAATACCGTTTTTGCCAATTACCTTAATCGGATTACTACTGGCATAACCACATTTATAAATAACATAGTTATCTTCCTATTTCCAGAATTAAGCTTTGAACGCTTCATGCACACTGTTCTTGGAATTGTTTTGAGCGCAGGAGCTTTTATCGGTTTAAAAAGGCTTGAACTTGAAAAAATTGAGGCTGGTTTTGGTGAGCAGTTAGTACGAGAACACAGGAGTAAAACAAGCAACTCTATTGGCTATATGTTTATAGAAGTTTTTGCTGAAGGTTTGTTGAAACGAATGATGGCTTTAAAAACTGAGAATATCATTGGTATTATTTCATTTACAGCTTTAAACATCCTATTGCTTTCATTGAACACCATTGACATAACTACATTATGGCTGGGTAAAAATATTGAATCGAATGGCGCTAAATATTCAGATGCGCTTCATGATGGCACAAACGTATTAATAGTAAGTATTGTGATAGCTATGATGATTATTGTCTACTTTTTTAGGGGAAATCTAAATTTCTACAGTAAAAACAAAACAATCAGATTACTGGCCTATTTATGGATATTTCAAAATATTTTTCTGGTATGTTCTGTGTTACTTAGAGATTACCAGTACGTAAGTGCTCTTGGATTAACCTACAAACGCATTGGTGTATTCGTTTTCTTATTGCTTTGCACAATAGGTCTGGTTACTGTTTACATCAAGGTTGCACAGCAAAAAACCTTCTTTTATCTATGTAAAATAAATGGGTTCATTTGGTACATATTACTGCTTGTTTTCGGTTTTGTAAACTGGGATGTTTTAATAGTGAGCTACAACATTAATAACAGAGACTCCATTAACTTAGATCTTGATCATTTAACCGATTTGTCTGACAAGACCCTCCCCCTTTTGAATAAGAATAAGGTTATACTTAGAAAATATTTGAGCACCTCAAAGTATGCTTCCAAATGGAGTAACGACACAACCCTTGTCGCTACAAAACCAATAGCACCAACGGATGCAGAACAGATTCTGGCTTTTGAAAAAGATTTAAATCAACGCAACAATGCATTTAAAACAAAATACAATGAGACATCCTGGCTGTCATGGAACTACCGCGACTGGCAAACAATGCAATTTCTAATTAAAAATCACCTATAATCCTAAATCCGAAGCTATGCACAACTCGTTGTATTGGATAAACTATTTTAGCCAAAACTTAAAGAACAAAAGAATTGACTGGAGCATCAGTCCGAATTTAACCCAACTAGAAAAAAATAATATTTTAAGCTCATTACAGGCCTGGCAACTCGGAGAAACATCGGAAGGAACAAATCTGGTAAATGCTGCAACCAAACATGCAAAAAAGCTGAATGATCCTTATTATACAGATGCCATTAAGCTATTTATTAAAGAAGAGCAAAAGCATGGTCATAATTTGGGGCGTTATATTGACCTAATTGATGAACCAAGAATAAAGAAGGATTGGGGTGATAGCTTATTTAGAAAAATAAGGGGATTAAATACAGACATGGAGTTTTGGACCATAGCGGTAATTACTGTAGAAAGTGCAGCTCAGATATTTTACCAATGTTTAAAGGATGCAACCAATTGTAAATTGCTTAAACAAATAAGTACGGATATTTTAATTGATGAGGCGGCTCATATCACCTTTCAAATTGAGAGACTAAGTTTAATATATAGATATAAGCCCCTTTTTAGGAGAACCATTACCTATTATTTTTATACCATTTTCTATTTTTCTACAGCAATGGTTGTTTGGTTTGCCCACAAAGGATTATTTAATGCCGGCGGGATTAACTTTAGCAGCTATTGGATCAAGATGAAACTCAAATTTAAAAAGACGATTAAAAAACTGAAACCCGAAAGCGAAAATATAAACGCTGAAAATACCTTTAGCCATTTGTTATAAAGCTTTTGAAATTGTAGATTTGAACAAATTTTTTCAGCATAATGAATATCCACGAATATCAAGGTAAAGAAATACTTAAAAGTTTTGGAGTAGCCGTACAAGAAGGTGTAGTAGCCGACACGGTAGAGCAGGCTGTAGAAGCTGCTAAAAAAATGAAAACTGACTACAATTCTGACTGGGTTGTAATTAAAGCTCAGATCCACGCTGGTGGTAGAGGTAAAGGCGGCGGCGTAAAGCTTGCTAAAAACCTTGATGAGGTTAAGGAAAGAGCTTCTGCTATCTTAGGTATGCAGTTAGTAACTCCACAAACTGGTCCGGAAGGAAAGAAAGTTAACAAAATTTTAGTTGCTCAGGATGTTTACTATCCAGGTGCATCTGAAACCAAAGAATTCTATATCAGCGTATTGTTAAACCGCGCTAACGGAAGAAACATCATTATGTATTCTACCGAAGGTGGAATGGATATTGAGGAAGTTGCTGAGCACACTCCTCATTTGATCTTCAAAGAAGAAATTGACCCTAAAGTTGGTCTTCAAGGATTTCAAGCTCGTAAAATAGCTTTCAACCTTGGTCTAAGTGGTCAGGCTTTTAAAGAAATGGTAAAATTTGTTACCGCACTTTACAAAGCTTACGACAGCACTGACTCTTCAATGTTTGAAATCAACCCTGTTCTAAAAACATCTGATGATAAAATTATTGCAGTTGACGCGAAAGTAGATTTAGACGAGAATGCTTTATTCCGTCATCCGGATTACGCTGCAATGCGTGATAAACTGGAAGAAGATCCTACTGACGTTGAAGCAAGCGAATCAAACCTTAACTACGTTAAACTTGACGGAAACGTAGGTTGTATGGTTAATGGAGCAGGTTTAGCAATGGCTACAATGGATATCATCAAAATTGCAGGTGGAGAACCGGCTAACTTTTTAGATGTTGGTGGTACCGCAAATGCACAAACAGTTAAAGCTGGTTTTAACATCATCCTTAAAGACCCTAATGTGAAAGCAATTTTAATTAACATATTTGGCGGTATTGTTCGTTGTGATCGTGTTGCCCAAGGTGTTATTGATGCTTACAAAGAAATTGGAGATGTTCCGGTTCCTATCATTTGCCGTTTACAAGGAACAAATGCTGTTGAAGCTAAGCAGTTAATAGATGACTCAGGATTAAAAGTTTTCTCTGCGATAGCCTTAAAAGATGCAGCTGATTTAGTTACGAAAGTATTAGCTTAATCTATAGCTATTCAAATAAATCTTTATTAAAAGAAAAAGCCAATTGTTAACTCAATTGGCTTTTTTCATTTACAAAAAAATAAACAGGCTTGATTTCTGTTTAACACACACAAAAAAATAAGAATTTTACTTTTAAAATAAGAAGAGGCATACAATCATCCAATTGTATGCCTCTCTAACCAAATATAAATTAAACGAGCATTACAAATATAGGGTTTTAAATTTAAAAACAATAAAAAATTGATTTTATTTAAATAATAATCCAAAAATACATCATAAAAACAAAACAAAAGCCAACAAAACACATAAATAACTCAAAAAATACAATAAAAAAGTAATCAAAACACAAAATACAAAACAAAACACTAAAATAAATGCTAAAAAACACAACATAAACAATAAAAAAACACAAAAAAGCACACACAAAGAATAAAAAATATCAAAAAAACATCACAAAACATTAAAATAACCTAAAAAAACTAAAAAATAAAATCAAAACAAATCACAATAACTTTAATAAGCTACTAAAATATTCCCTCCCATTTATTAAAGGAAATCCTTATTTTTGACGCTCTCCACAAGAAAATCATGATTAAAAGAGAAAAAGTAAAAAGTTTGTTAAATACAAACGAATTCGACAGAGAAGTTACGGTTATGGGATGGGTGCGAACATTTCGCAACAACCAGTTTATTGCAATAAATGATGGATCCTGCATTGGGAACATCCAGGTCGTAGTGGATTTTAATAATACTCCGGAAGAACTTTTAAAGCGTATTACAACAGGAGCTGCAATTTCTGTAAAAGGAAAAATTGTAGAATCATTAGGAAAAGGTCAGAGAGTAGATATTAAAGCTGAAACTATAGAAATATTAGGTGATAGTGATCCTGAAAAATTCCCTCTTCAACCTAAAAAACATAGCTTAGAGTTTCTGCGTGAAATTGCCCACCTGCGTTTCCGTACCAATACATTCAATGCAGTCTTTAAATTACGTCATGCATTAGCCTTTGCTATCCATCAATTTTATAACGAAAGAGGTTTTGTATATATGCATACACCTGTTATTACTGCATCAGATGCAGAAGGTGCCGGTGAAATGTTTAAAGTTACCACTCTTGATTTCGATAACACACCTCGTACAGATGACGGGAAAGTAGATTATTCACAGGATTTCTTTGCACGTGCGACCAACCTGACTGTATCTGGTCAGCTGGAAGGTGAACTTGCTGCGATGGCCTTTGGACAGATATATACATTCGGCCCTACTTTTAGAGCAGAAAACTCAAACACAACACGTCACCTTGCTGAATTTTGGATGGTTGAACCCGAAATTGCCTTCGCTGATCTTGAAGACAATATGCAGCTTGCCGAAGACATGCTGAAATATGTGATCAGCTATGCACTTGAACACTGCAAGGAAGAGATTGACTTCTTAAACAACCGTTTACTTGAAGAAGAGAAAACAAAACCTCAGAATGAGCGCAGTGAGCTATCTCTAATAGAAAAGCTAAACTTCTGCCTAAATAATGATTTTGAGCGCCTAACATACACAGAAGCTATTGCGATTTTAAAATCTTCTAAACCTAATCAGAAAAAGCAGTTTAAATATCTTATTGATGAGTGGGGAGCAGATTTACAATCAGAGCATGAGCGCTTCCTTGTTGAAAAGCATTTTAAAAAACCGGTTATCTTAACTGATTATCCTGCCGACATTAAGTCGTTCTATATGCGTCAAAACGAACCTGATGCTCAAGGCAGAAAAACAGTAGCTGCAATGGACATCCTGTTCCCTGGTATTGGCGAAATCATAGGAGGATCTCAAAGAGAGGAACGCCTTGATAAGCTAACCCAAAGAATGGAAGACCTTAATATACCACTAGAAGAAATGTGGTGGTATCTGGACACCAGACGCTTTGGATCGGCACCGCACTCTGGTTTTGGATTAGGATTTGAACGACTGATATTATTTGTAAGTGGAATGACAAACATCAGAGATGTAATTGCTTTCCCTCGTTTCCCTAAAAACGCAGAGTTTTAATAGAACCATAAAATTAATAAAAGGGGTGTGTCAATCATGACACACCCCTTTTATATTTATTACCTATTCTGATTTTGATTCAAATCATCTGCAAACGAGTTTGCATGTGTATAATCAACCAATGAAACTTTATAATCAGAAGGCACAAAGCTGCTAGATACACTTAACGCCATACCCAGTTCAAATCTTAAAGGGTAAGGTGATTGCAATAAACTTCCTTCAGGAATGTAAGGGAAGCTTTCCATATACGATTGCATTACATTGGGTGCAATCCTCCTATTGATATATGCCCTGGTCAATTGATAAGGATGATGTAAACCTGCAGCTCCCAATAATTCTACAGCACTACCAACAGTAAGTTTATGGAAATTATAAACCCTAACTGTTTTATCTCCCACTACAAGACCTTTCATTAAACTTGGATCCTGTGTTGCCACTCCTGTAGGGCAAGTGTTACTGTTGCATTCTAAGGCCTGTATACAGCCCAATGCAAACATCATTCCTCTTGCCGAATTACATAGGTCGGCGCCAAGCGCTATATTCTTTACTAAATCAAATCCCGATGCTACTTTACCCGACGCAATAATTTTAATGTGCTTTTTAAGGTTAAAACCAACCAAAACGTCGTAAACAAACGCAACACCTTCTCTTAATGGCATACCCACCGCATTAGAAAATTCTTGCGGTGAAGCCCCAGTACCGCCTTCGCCCCCATCAACAGTAATAAAATCCACATATGTACCTGTTTCAATCATTGCTTTACAAATGGCAAAAAATTCACTTCTTCTTCCAATACACAGTTTGATACCAACCGGTTTACCACCAGAAAGCTCTCTCAGTTTCTTTACAAAGCCCATTAATTCTAACGGGGTTTTAAAAGCAGCGTGAGCTGGAGGCGAGATCACATCAAACCCCTCTTTTACCAACCTTATCCTTGCAATTTCAGGAGTAACCTTTTTGGCTGGCAATATACCTCCATGTCCAGGTTTAGCACCCTGAGAAAGCTTAATTTCAATCATCTTTACCTGATCTGTACTTGCCCTTTCAGCAAAGGCTTCATAGTTAAATGTACCATCGTGATGACGACAGCCAAAATAACCAGTACCAATTTGCCAGATTAAATCTCCTCCCGGATTAGCATGATAATCACTTATACCACCTTCACCTGTATTATGAGCAAAATTACCCATCTTGGCTCCACCATTTAAAGCCAGAATAGCATTCTGACTTAATGATCCAAAGCTCATAGCAGATATATTATAAATACTTGCAGAATACGGCTTTAAACACTCAGGACCCCCTACTAACACACGCGGATCTTCATTAAGCTCAGTATGACTAATTGCCGAAATACTATGGCTCAGCCATTCATAACCATTTTCATATACATCTAGTTGTGTTCCGAAAGGAATCGTATCATTTTCTCTTTTTGCACGCTGATAGATCAATGAGCGACTAAGTCTGCTAAATGGCTTCCCATTCGTATCACTTTCTACAAAGTATTGATACACCTTTGGCCTTAAATCCTCCATAAAATACCTTAATCTACCTACTACCGGATAGTTTCTAACTATGCTGTGTTTTGGTTGATACAGGTCATAAATACCTAACAAAACAACTGGTCCTGTAAAAATGAATAACCACCATAAAGGCGGATAAGTAAGGCCCAACATTACAGTGAGTGCCACCAAAAACGCCGCAATTGCGATAAATGCTTTTCTCATATTCCTTAATTTAATAAAAACATGCCAATAGAACAATTATAATCTGATTTCGGATCAATATTTTGTAAATTTACACATGCTTATTAAAATCTATCCTGAAAACCCAAATCCCAAGGCGATTGAGCAAGTTGTTGAAGTATTGAAAAAGGGAGGAATAATCATCTACCCAACCGATACCGTATATGGAATGGGTTGCGATATTACTAATCATAAAGCCATTGAAAAAATTTGCCGTTTAAGAGGTATAAAGCCTGAAAAGGCCAACTTCTCTTTCATCTGCTCAGATTTAAGGCATATTTCTGATTACATAAAACCTATTGACACCACCACATTCAGACTACTAAAAAAGGCTTTGCCTGGCCCTTTTACATTTATACTCAATGCCAATGGAAATGTACCAAAACTACTAAGTTCCAACAAGAAAACTGTTGGTATAAGGGTACCTGATAATGATATCGCAAGAGAAATTGTTTTGCAGCTTGGAAATCCAATTCTCTCTACCTCTATCTATGATGACGATGAAGTAATCGAATACTCTACAGATCCCGAACTGATCCACGAAAAATATGAAGACACTATAGACATCGTAATCGATGGTGGATATGGAGACAATGAACCATCTACTGTTGTAGACTGTACGTCAGGAGATTTTGAAATCATCCGTCAAGGAAAAGGAAACCTGGAAAACTACCTATAAATGGCTAAAATAATAAACCTACAAGCATTCAAGGACTTTTTACGATCAGGACAAATTGGCGGCATACTCCTTATGGTATGTGTTGCAATCTCTCTGTTTATTGCAAACTCCAGTTATAAGGATGGTTTTTCTGCATTACTAGCTACAGATTTTGGCTTTACATTTGGCTCTGGCTCTTATGTATTTACTGTTTCTGCCTGGATAAATGATGCGCTAATGGCTGTATTTTTTCTTCTTGTGGGTTTAGAGATCAAGAGAGAGCTTGTAGAAGGCGAGCTTTCATCTATAAAAAAGGCTTCATTGCCTGTAGTTGCTGCGCTTGGAGGTATGTTGGTACCTGCATTTATTTATTTCATTTTAAATAAAGATACCGCTACTGCATCTGGATGGGGAATTCCAATGGCTACCGACATTGCATTTGCCTTAGCTATCATATCCATGCTGGGCAAAAGTGTTCCGGCCTCATTAAAAATATTTCTTGCTGCCCTGGCCATTGTTGATGACCTTGGTGCTATATTGGTTATTGCCATTTTTTACACAAATGAGGTACATTTCCATTACCTGCTGATGGCCGGTGGAGTACTTGCCTTATTACTTGTATTTAACTTCTTTAAGATAAAACCGCTTTATTTTTATCTTATACCCGGAGTGTTCTTATGGTACTTCATTCACCACTCAGGCATACACGCAACAATTGCCGGGGTATTGCTTGCCCTTACCATACCGACCAATTCGGATAACACAGAATCGCCTTTAGAAAAGCTTGAGCATTTATTAAACGGGCCGGTAAATTATTTTATCATGCCAATCTTTGCGCTAGCTAATACCAACATCACTTTTCAAAAAGAAATGCTTGGTGGGCTGGTATCTCCGCTAGGACTTGGAATTGTGACCGGTCTCTTTGCAGGCAAAACAATAGGTGTTGCATTATTCTCCTGGCTTGCAGTAAAACTGAAACTAGGAACACTTCCATCACAAGCAGGCTGGAAACACATTATTGGCTTAGGCATGTTGGCTGGCATAGGATTTACCATGTCCATATTTATATCGCTGCTTTCATTTAGCGATGAAATGCATGTAACCGAAGCAAAATTTGCGATTCTTTGTGCTTCGGTTATTGCAGGATTAATTGGTTTTGTTTTCCTGAAATCTATTAAAGGAAAAGGACCAGTTAAGGCTTAAATTCTTTCATGAATTGTTTAACACTGTCTATAACATCACCAGCAGACAAACTTTTCACGAAGGCGGTACCTATAATTGCTCCATTAGCATATTTACAAGCCTTATCAAAGGTTTCTTTACTACTTATACCGAAACCTATCATGGTTGGGTTTTTGAGTTTTAATGAAGCAATTCTTGAAAAGTATGCTTCGGTAGTATCAGACACCTGAAGGTTTTTTCCTGTGGTTGCAGACGATGACAGCAAGTAAATAAATCCATTGCTTAAACCGTCGATTTTACGGATCCTTTCTTCAGAAGTTTGAGGGGTAACCAGAAATATATTACTTAAACCATATTTAGCAAAAACTGGTTCATATAACTCCTCATGTTCAACCATTGGAAGATCCGGAACTATGCAACCATCCACACCTACCTCTGCACAAGCTTTACAGAAATTCTCTACACCAAATTGAAGCATTGGGTTTACATAACCCATTAACAAAACCGGGATAGTTAACGTTTTACGTAAATCTTTAAGCTGCTCAAACAGCAATCTTAAATCCATACCATTATCAAGTGCTTGTTTACTGCTTGCCTGTATAACCGGGCCATCAGCAACAGGATCAGAATATGGGAACCCTATTTCTAATAAGTCTGCACCTGAACGTTCTAACTCTTCTGCAATTGCCACTGTATCTCCAAGATTAGGATAACCGGCTGTATAGTAAATTGATAATATATCTTTCTTTTCCTGAAATAACTTTTTAATTCTATTCATTTCTTTTATAATCCAAAATATTTCATGTAAGTATCCATATCCTTGTCACCGCGGCCCGACAAGCAAACCACGACATTCTCTCCACCTTTAAAATTCATTTTCTCCAGATAAGCTAGTGCATGGGCACTCTCTATTGCAGGGATAATACCCTCCATTTGAGTCAGCAATAAACCAGCTTCCAAAGACTCATCATCAGTTATGGAAACATACTGACCACGACCAGTTTTAAATAAATGTGCATGCTGAGGGCCAATGCCCGGATAATCTAATCCTGCCGACACAGAATGCGGTTCAACAACCTGACCATCTTCCGTTTGCATCAGAATACTTCTGCTGCCATGTAACACCCCTTCTTTACCCAATGTAGTTGTAGCTGCTGAAAAGCCGCTATCAACTCCTTTACCTGCAGCCTCTACAGCTATCAGTTTTACCTTTTCATCGTCAATAAAATGGTAGAACATCCCCATGGCATTACTGCCACCACCAACACAGGCCAATACATAATCTGGCTGGTCATTACCGGTTTGTTCTATCAATTGTTTCTTAGTCTCTTCTGAAATGATAGATTGAAAAAGTGCCACCATATCCGGATATGGATGTGGCCCAACAACAGAGCCTATTATATAATGCGTATCTACCGGATTATTGATCCAATCGCGCATGGCTTCATTAGTAGCATCTTTTAACGTTTTACTTCCTGAAGTTGCTGGAACCACTTTAGCACCCAACATTTTCATTCTGGCAACATTGGGAGCTTGTCTTTGAATATCAATCTCTCCCATATACACTACGCATTCTAATCCGCGTAATGCACACACTGTAGCAGTAGCCACACCATGTTGCCCGGCACCAGTTTCGGCAATAATACGTTTCTTACCTAAACGTTCTGCAAGCAATATTTGCCCAATGGTATTGTTGATCTTATGTGCACCTGTATGATTCAGGTCTTCACGTTTCAGAAAAATATTGGCATTATATTTTTGCGATAACCGTTTAGCTAAATATAGCGGCGAGGGCCTGCCAACATAATCTTTAAGTAACTGATGAAATTCCTTTTGAAAGTCTTTATCCTCAATAATTTTAAGATAATTCTGTCGTAATTCTTCTACATTCGGATATAGCATTTCCGGAATATAAGCTCCGCCAAAATCTCCGTAGTATCCTTTTTCATTTACAAAGTAGTTCATAATCTTGTTCTTAAATCCTTTATTGAGCATAGCTCAGTAGGACAACATATTTTTAAAGTCAATCAATTTATCTATATCCTTTAGCCCAGGC
>NZ_CAMLHF010000021.1 GCF_946479715.1 uncultured Pedobacter sp.
CAACTGGGCGGTAGTTGCTGAAGCAATTCAAACAGTTCTTAGAAGAGAGGCCTATCCTAATCCATACGAAGCGCTAAAAGACCTTACCCGTACCAATCAGAAGATTACTGCTGATACTATGGCAACCTTTATTGATGGTTTAAATGTGAATGATCAGATTAAACAGGAATTAAAGAACATCACTCCTTTTAACTACACGGGCGTATTTTAGATATAATGACCTAAAACAGACATCGATACCTTAAATTGCACCGACGAATTATTTATTTTTGTAGAAAAAAAGAAGACAATGACTATCAACGTATATACTGAACAAACTCCAAACCCTGCTACAATGAAATTCATGGTCAATAAATTATTGATCAATGGCAGTGAAGATTTCGCAACTAAAGAAAGTGCTGAGCACTCTCCTTTTGCAAAGGAACTGTTTAAGTTCAACTTTGTTAATGGTGTTTTTTTTGCAAGTAACTTTGTTACGATTACAAAAACAGAGGGTGTTGAATGGCCAGATATTGAACCAATTCTTAAAGAATTTGTTAAAGGAGCTGTTGAATCTGAATACAAAATAAAAGAAGAAACATCTGAAGAGACTCCTACTTTTGAAGGAACAGATCTTGAGATTAAAATACAGCAAATTCTGCACGATTATGTTCGCCCGGCAGTTGAACAAGATGGCGGTGCAATTAGCTACAAATCATTTGATGAGGGTGTTGTAACAGTTGAACTTAGAGGTTCATGCAGCGGTTGCCCTTCTTCTACCATTACCTTGAAATCAGGAATTCAGAACTTATTGCAACGCATGGTTCCTGAAGTGAAAGAAGTAGTATCTGAAGCTTTGTAAGGATTTGAAGCTTAGTAAGCTGATTTAAATATAAAAAAGAGCCTGTTTCAATGTTGAAACAGGCTCTTTTGTTTTAAAAACAACACGTCAATTCAAGATGACGTGGTAGCGATAACATGACTAAATTATTATTAACTACCGAACTCCCTTAACTATTAAAACTCCTTTTAATAGCTTCTAATATTTCGCTATCAATCAAGCCGTTTGTAGCCAGAATTTCTCTGGTTTCTATAAATTCATCGCCTCCGGCAAAGTTTAATATATTTCCTCCTGCCTGTTGTACCAGATAAGCGCCCGCAGCAACATCCCAGGCGTTCAGGTTATACTCAAAGAAAGCATCAAACCTGCCACATGCTACATAAGCTAAATCAACCGCAGCCGAACCTATGCGCCGTAAGCCATGCGTTTTCTGCATCATTTCTGAAAGCAGCTGCATGTACTGTGCCTGTTTGTCAAACTGATAATATGGAAATCCCGTAGCCAATAAACAATCTGATAAAGCCGGTCTGGAAGAAACCTTAATCACTTTATTGTTTAAATAAGCATCGCCGCCTTTATAAGAGTAAAACATCTCTCCGCGGTTTATCTCATAAACTACACCAACAACGGGTTTATCCTCTTCATAAAGCGCTATGCTTATAGAATAAGTGGGAACACCATGAATAAAGTTGGTAGTGCCATCTAATGGATCTATGATCCAATTGTAAACAACGCCTTTACTATTTATGGTTTCTTCTTCGGTAGTAAAACCTGCTTCAGGAATTAGCTTGGCTAAATTCCTAACTAATAACTTTTCAGCATTCTTATCCACATAAGAAACCATATCATTTAAGCCTTTAAACTCGACAGCACCTGCATCGAAGTTCATTGACTCTTTTCTTATAAAATTGCCTGTTAAACGGGTAACAGCAATTACCTTAGAACATATTAATTCGTAATTCAACTCAGAAACAGATTTTAATAGTTAGCCAGCTTTTCTTTGTTCTTATAGGAATATAAAACAAGACCTAAGCCAGACAAAAACAGAATACTTGAAATTAGCTCTGCCTGTGTAAAATGTATACCGGCAACATTATATTTAGTATTTACTCTGATCAATTCAATAAAGAAGCGTTCCAGGCCGTTTAGCATTAAGTATATACCAAACATCATTCCCGGAGATTTAATACGATCACGGATCTTCCATAAGATCAGGAACAGTATAAAGCATACGATTACCTCATATATAGGTGTTGGATATACCGGCTGAGGTAATTCGTTACAGAACCTGCCAACGCAACCTGCAATAGGATTTCCTTCGTTAGCAACGTTATTTGGATAGGTATAAGCCCATAGCCAATCCGGAAGCCATGAAATTGGCTTAGCATTTAGATTAGCGATTCCCCAGTCGCCATCACCAGACATATGGCAACCAATTCTGCCCACACTGTATGCAAGCATCATACCTGGTCCACCAATATCAAGCATGTGCAATACTTTAATATTATTTTTCCTTGCGATATATAAAACTGCAGCACCGCCACAGATCAGTCCGCCGTAAAACGTTAAACCACTAAATGACAATAAGCTGCCGATAGGATCTTTTACAAATGAGTCCCAATGTTCCAGGTTGTCGAATATCTTTGCACCAAGAAAGCCCCAGATAGCGGCCCAAACGATAAGTGTACCCATTAATTCATATGGGTGCTGCGTTACTTCAACAGTTTTTGGTTTGGGTAATTTATGTGCATTTTTCTCTTTATAATCCCAGTAAGCAAATAAACCTGCAAAAAATAGGCCTCCAAGTATATTTCCTTTTAATGAAAGAAGTACTGTTTGGGCATCACTTACAAACAGTTGATAGTTTAAGAGTGCATAAACCAATTTATATCCGATAAGAAACCCGAATACTCCATTATAAGCCAGCTCAGTTGTAGTAGCAGGCTTACCAATAGTCATCGTTTTTTTGATTGGATGAAGAATACCAAGTGCTTCCTTACGTTTAAATTCCTGAGTAAAAGCCCAGTAACCTGCAATAAAAGCTAAAGCCACAAAAACACCAAATGTGTTAAACGGCAATGGGACTTGTATACCAAAAAGATATTCTAAAAAATGAGATACAGTAGGAAACATACGTATAAAAAAGTTTTATGCGAATATAGTATTAATGCGCTAAAACTTCTTCTGTTTCGGCAACTTCTACTTCACCATCAGCAGTAAGCTCAATAAGTTTTACGGTTTTGATTTCATTTACCATTACCGGGTCATATTTAGCCTTAACTTTTACATAGTTCTTGGTAAAACCATGCATAAAACCATTCTTTTGGTCGTCTTCAAAAAGCACTTCGCCAACTGAACCAATCTGAGATTCATAAAAGGCCCTTCTCTTTTTGTCCGACAAGATGTGAAGCATTTTGCTTCTATCAGCACGAGCACTTCCGGCAACAACGCCTTTCATTTCAGCCGCTGCTGTTTGCTCGCGTTCTGAATAGGTAAATACGTGTAGATAAGAAATGTCAAGTTCGTTTAGGAACTGATAAGTATCCAGAAAATCCTCATGGGTTTCACCAGGGAATCCAACGATTACATCAACTCCAATACAGCAGTTAGGTATTAAAGCTTTAATTTTAGCAACCCGTTCGGTATAAAGTTCCCGTTGGTAACGTCTGCGCATTAAACCTAATATTTTATTAGATCCGGACTGAAGAGGAATATGAAAATGGGGCACGAATCTTTTGGAAGTAGCAACAAATTCAATGATTTCATTGCTTAATAAGTTCGGTTCGATAGAAGAAATTCTTATCCTTTCTATACCTTCAACCTCATCCAGTGCTTTTACCAGGTCAAAGAATTTATCTTCTCTTTCTCCGTTTCTTATCCCAAAATCGCCAAGGTTTACCCCTGTTAGTACAATTTCTTTAACGCCGCTTTCCGCTATTTGTTTAGCGCGGTTTACTACATTTTCGATGGTATCGCTTCTGCTGCCCCCACGCGCCAATGGTATAGTGCAATAAGTACATGGATAATCACAACCATCCTGCACCTTTAAGAAAGTACGTGTTCTATCACCTATTGAATAGGCCGCAATAAAATTATGATTAACTTTTTCGATGTTTTGCTGATGAATAACGGCCTTAGGCTGTTTGGTAAGATCAGAGATGTATTCAACTATCCGAAATTTCTCTGCTGCACCAAGTACCATATCAACGCCTTCTATTTCGGCAATCTCAACAGGCTTTAACTGAGCATAGCATCCTACTATGGTTACATAAGCATTAGGCGAGTATTTTAACGCCTCTTTAACTACCTTACGGCACTTTTTATCAGCGTGTTCTGTTACGGAACAGGTATTTATTACATACACATCCGCCCCATCAGTAAAATCTACAACAGCATATCCGGCATCGGTAAATAACCTGCCAATTGTTGAAGTTTCAGAGAAATTCAACTTACAACCCAGTGTATAAAATGCAACCTTCTTCATTCAGTGTTATCGCTATAATTATGCACACGTCATGCTGAATTTATTTCAGCATCCCGTTTAAGCATGTTTTAGAATATCTAATTCGAGATGCTGAAATAAATTCAGCATGACGATTGAAAATTTTAGATGTTCCAATAAGCCCGCAAAGATAAGGTTTTAAATGAAATTATGATTCATTCCAGCGATAACTATCTTGCTCTAGCCCTGCAAGATCTATTACGCGGCTTACTACTGTTTGTGCAACCTCTTCAATAGTTTTGGGTAAGGAATAAAAAGACGGACTGGCAGGGCATATAATCCCTCCTGCTTCTGTTACCGTTTTCATGTTATTGATATGGATAAGGCTAAAAGGTGTATCTCTTACTACTGCTATTAATTTTCTGCGTTCCTTCAATACAACATCTGCGGCCCTGGAAATTAAATCGTTAGAAATCCCATGTGCAATTCTGCCCAGAGTACCCATTGAACATGGAATGATAATCATTGTATCAAACTTAGCCGATCCCGATGCAAATGGAGCGTTAAAATCCATTTTTGGGTAAAAAGTAAAGGGGTAACTGTCGTAATCCTGATTCTGAAGTTCAAAACGCCAAACTTCTTTGGCATTGTCTGACATTACTACTCCTACTTTCTCAATCTGACCCGACAATTTCAACAAACTATCTAACAGTAATTTAGCATAAATAGATCCGCTGGCACCAGTAATTGCAACAATAATTTTCTTCTTCCTCATAGCGCAGATAAAGATACGGAACCTTAGATAACAAAAAAGGGCCGAAAATTAATTTTCGACCCTACATCTACCTATGAAAAACATACCCCCGAAAGGGTAAGCCCAAATGTAATTATCTTTTTGAATAAATGAAAGTTTAAACATACTTTTTTCTCATCTTAATTAGAATATTATTGCGAAGTCAGAAAATCCGGTTAACAAATTATCTAATAGCGTAAAAATCAGTGCCTTTTAGTGGTTTCCAATCACCATCTTTATATCTCATTTTTAAAGAAAGTATGCGCTCTTTACCTGCCTCTCTTAAATAGTAAATCTTAACCGGATGGTAGCCGGCTTTGAGATAAACACGCTCTGTTTCCTGACTTACCGACTGATAACCAAAATCCGCATCAATTAGCTCTGCTTCATGAATTCTCATATAAGCTTTTCCACTTGCCTGAAGTGAAAAACTATATTCTCCATCGGATGGAACCTTGATAAAACCTTCATATAAAGTCATTCCCGGTCTTGATTTTGGCACTTCTTCTCCCAAATGTTTGCTAACTCCATTTGAAACTTCAGTTAATCCTGTTTCAGAAACTACGTACGGAAAATTTCCTTTAAAGAATTTCCATGAAAGTCCGGGATACGTTTTGTCCAAAATCTCTATAGCCGGAATTTCGGCCTTATCATATGGTCGCGGAGCCTCAAGATCTGCCTTTCTAACCTGTAATGATTTGGCTTTCATTTGAACCTGTAATTCGTTGCACGAAGGTATTGAAGCAAGATTAGTGGTTTCCTTAGGGTCGCTTACGATATCGTATATTTCAAAATCATCGTCTGCCGATTTGATATCATACCGCACGCCGACAAAATCTCCAAGACGGATCATTTGCATTTGTCCACGTTTCCGGCCTCTTCTGCTAGCTTCAAAAGCTTTAAAATCGGGCGTTTTACCACCTTCAGAATATTCAGAATAAATTAAACTTTCTGCCTGGCTGCCTTTTCCTGTTAAAGATGGAACCAACGAAACACCATTTGTTCTGGCCGGTGCGCTTATACCTGCAACATCAGCAAAGGTAGGCATCCAATCTGACAGCATACTTGGCGATACTACCACTTTACCAGCCGGAATGTGCTGAGCCCAGGTTACCAGCGTTGGCATCCTTAATCCACCTTCCCAAACATCTCTTTTTATTCCATCAAAAGGCCCAAAACTCGCAAAAAACTCAGGGTTATTAGGTGCATAACCTGCCGGAAGATAAGCCTCAATAGATGGTCCGTTATCAGATGTAAAAACAACAATGGTATTCTCAGAAATTTTCAAGTCTTCCAAAAGCTGTAAAATATCGCCTACCGCATCATCTATTCTTCGGGTAGCCGTAGCATAGCGTTTAAAGGTATCAGGCCACGGCGCATTTTTTATTTTTCCGTTATCGTATGTTGAATTTTTGTAATCGGGATGCACAAAAGAATCAACTTTACCCGATGCTGTATTTATCATGTTGCCTGGAGTACCGAGCCATTGTATACCACCTTTTAGTCCTTTACCTTCGGGATAGGCTTGAGTTGGCAGCTCTAACACAGCGTGTGGAGAATCATAGGCTAGAAACATAAAGAAAGGCTTTTCAGGTCCTTTGGCACTTTCATGATCTACTATCCATTTCTTAGCCCGTGCGGTCCATAAGTCGGTAGTGTAACATTTGGCTAAATCAGCAGCTACGTTTTTATAGTTATCCCACACTTCCTTTTTACCTCTGTAAATTCCTTCGTAAGGGTAATGTTCATGTCCATCGGCATGGCGCATATAGCCAAAAAAATCATCAAACCCTCTCTTCTGAGGATGTGCCGGCCAGTTAGGTTCATCTTTAGTCTCGCCTTGCAGACCCCATTTTCCGATAACCGATGTAGCATAGCCTGCAGTTTTCAATACCGTAGCAATAGTATGGTTATTTTCAATTTGCTTATCGAATTGATTGTCTCTTACTTTTGCATTGCCTTGATTAAGCCCTGTTAAAAGAGATGCCCTGGATGGGGCACATACCGGGGCGTTGCAATACTGATTAGTCAACTGCGCGCCACTCGCAGCCATTTTATCAAGGTTTGGAGTAAATTGATAAGGAAACTTTGGATCTGCTTTTTCTTTTCTCTGATTTTGAAAAAACACACCCAAGTCGCCATACCCAAGGTCATCGGTTAAGATAAATATGATATTAGGCTTTGAAGCATTACTTTTTTTTGTTTGTGCGCCAACAAAGGTGGGCATGAGAACGATCAAAGCACAGCTTCCCAACAAAAACAATTTCGTGATTCCTTTTATCATTATCTAAAAATGAACATTAGTATTCACCAAATATAAACAACTTAAAAATTCTGATCATATATCTTTTATAACGTTTTAAGTACAGTTCTTCACAGGATTAATGTTTCTTCACACCTTTTTCACACCTCCTTCACACATTCTTCTCAAAAAGGTACCTGTTTGTGAAGAATGTGTGTAGAATGTGTGTAGAATGTGTAAACTATGTGAGGAACATACAGACGCAAACTTTAGTTCGTGCCAATTGTTATATAATTTAACAAAACTAAATACAATATCATGGAAGCATCCGAAGACATAAAGTTCACTGTTATGCTTCATAACAACGAACAAAAAAAAATTAAGGTAGCAGTTAAGCAAACTGAGACTACTGATGGAATACCATACTATGTATGCACAGTAGATGGTAAAGAGGCCCAGATTAGAAAGGATGAAAAATGGGAGCAAATATGGGGTTCACTTACCCATAAACAAGTGGAGGAACTAGGTTCGGCAATTAGTAAGCACGTAGGAGACTTATAACACTGCCACTAGCATTACACCGTATTCCCGTTTAAAATGATCCTGAATCTGATCTATCATTTTATTGAATCTTGTTATTTTTGCTGGCAATAAGAACAACAGGAAATCAACTCCGCTTTCGTTATATCTTACGTATTCTTCCAGGGCGAGCCAGCTTTCGCGCTCCATATCTTCATTGTACTCGCCAGTATCTTTAAATACAATTAGTAGGTTTAACCCTTTTTGTTCGCAAAAATTCTTAATTGCAGTTTCCTGAGCTATTACAGACTCCAGATATGGTGATACCCTGATGTAACCAATTGCATTCATGACTGAAACTCTATTGGTACCTTAACTAAGATTACCTATTCGTTAACACCCGCTGAGGCGGAAGCTCTTTTATCAAACCCTTTTTCAGTAAATATTTTCAAAGGATTTTCTAAACATTTATTTATTTGATTTAACAATGAAGTCAGTTCAAAAGGCTTGGCAATAAATGCGTTGCAGCCATAGCTACCCAGAGATAGCAATACTTGAGAGTATGCTGAAAATATAACAACGGGAATATGTTTGGTAGACGGGTCTCTTTTTAATTGGGCACACAATTCTCCCCCATTAATTCCTGGAAGTAAATAATCTAACAATACAATATCTGGTTTAAAATCTTCCATTAAGGAAAAAATATCATTAGTCTCTTTATAACAACGTACCTGGTAGCCTTCGTAATTAAATAACTCTTCTAATAACCCTACTAAATCATCATCGTTTTCAATGATTAGTATATTTTGTGATTTGCGCTCTTTTTTCTCGGATAGTTCAGTCATTGCCTTTTTAATTAGCCAGCATATTATAACAAACGAAAAAACATCCTGTTTTATTTTTCTTTATTAATATTTATGCAATTTAAAAAGCATTGTATTGCTTAATAATTAACGCGGTTTAAAGCTATTATCAAACGTTTGCGTAGTTTCATTTTAAGGGTAAAATCATCAAATATTCAGCGATTTTTACAAATTAGCATCATTTAATCATCAATACATGTAATTTTAAAAGATTTTTATACATTTAGGAATTATTACCTAACCAAATCAAATGAACCGGATCTTGACCTTATTCTTTTAAGTATAAGTTAGGTTAAGTGACTTACATCTGACAACTAAATTAGACTAAGATGAAACCTCAACTGCTTAAAGTAGCTAACAACTCTGTAAATTCATTTAGCGCGAGAAGAGACAAGGTGCCTTATATTAATAACCGCTGGCACTACCATGCCGAAGTTGAACTGATTTATTTTAAAAAAGGTAACGGCACTCAATTTATTGGCGATAGCATTAAACGTTTCAGATCTGGCGATGTAGTACTTGTAGGTGCTCACCTACCCCACTACTGGCGATTTGACGATAATTATTTCAATGATGAAAAAAGCAATGCAGATGTAGTTGTGGTACACTTTTGCGAGAACTTTTGGGGTAATTCGTTTTTAAATCTTCCTGAAAACAAATCACTTAAATTGTTGCTGGAGCGTGCGCAGAGGGGGGTTCAGGTTCAGGATAAAAGTAAAAAATTAATTGGGGAACTGATAGAGTCTATTTTATTATCTGAAGGGCCTAAAAGGATTATTTTGCTTGTAGAAGCCCTGCTGGCCATAGAAAACTACTCACAAGGCAGTCTATTGTCGTCTATCGGTTTCCGTCACGATTTTGAAGAGACAGAAAATGACCGGATCAATGCCATTTACAATTACTCCCTGGCTAATTTTAAAAGAAAGATTCAGATGGAGGAAATGGCTGCAGTGGCCAACATTAGCCCTAATTCATTTTGCAGATACTTTAAATCGAGAACAAGGAAAACTTATACTCAGTTTATAAGCGAGATAAGGGTTGGGCATGCCTGCAAATTATTGATTGAGGATAGTATGAACGTTAAACAGATCTGTTATGAAAGTGGCTTCCATAATTTTGCCAGCTTTCATAAACATTTCAAAATTATAACCGGGAAAAGTCCGCTTTCTTATCAGAAATCATATTTACAAAAATAATTAATCACTAAATCATAAAAACAAAAAACAGTCCTTTTAATGAAAAAAAGAATAACCCCTTTACTATTTGTAATAATGCTATGCGGCAAAGTAAGTGCCCAGCAGCCAGGTGCTAAGGATATTGATGACAAAAAACAAAAAATGGAGTGGTTTGCTAATGCAAAACTTGGAATTTTTATACACTGGGGTATTTATTCTGTAAATGGCATATCAGAATCATGGTCGTTTTTTAACAACTACATCAATCATGATAATTATATGAAGCAGTTGGATGGTTTTACGGCCGCTAAGTATCGCCCTGAAGAATGGGTTAAACTGATTAAAGAAAGTGGCGCAAAGTATACTGTAATTACTACTAAGCATCATGATGGTGTATCCCTTTGGGATACTAAAGGTATTGATGCAACAACCACATTAAAACAAAGTGCTGCCAGGAAAGATGTGATTACTCCTTTTATAAAAGAAGTTAAAAAATCTGGCTTGAAAACGGGTATTTACTTTTCTTTACCAGACTGGAGCCATCCTGATTATGATGGTTTTACCAGAGACAGAAAAAGGTACAAACTTAGTGAAGAGCCTAAGCGCTGGGATAAGTTCCAGAAATATTTACATACTCAAATGAATGAGCTCTCTGTGAACTTTAAGCCTGATTTACTTTGGTTTGATGGCGACTGGGAACATTCTGCTGAAGAATGGCAAGCAGGAAAGATCTCAGCAGACCTTAAAAAGTATAATCCGAATATTATAATCAATTCCCGGTTGAATCATCATGGCGACTATGAAACTCCTGAACAGGGTATTCCGGTACTTAAGCCAAATAGCGAATATTGGGAGCTGTGCTACACTATGAATGATTCGTGGGGTTATCAGCCTTATGATTTTAAATATAAATCGCCAAATATGATTGTTCGTACGTTGGTTGATTGTATTAGCATGGGTGGTAATTTATTACTTGACATTGGGCCAAAAGCCGATGGTACTATTGCAGCAAAGCAGGTAGATATTTTGAAAGGTTTAGGCAGATGGACTAAAAAGCATGCTGAAGCAATTTATGGAACTCATGCTGGCTTACCAGCGGGTCATTTTAATGGAAAAACTGCGCTTTCTGCAGATAAAAAAACACTTTATCTATATGCTGACTGGATTCCGGATAATGGTGGTTTATTGTTAAGTGGAATCAAATCGGCTGTTCGGTCTGCTAAGATTGTAGGCTCTGATTTGAAGGCAACTTTTGTAAGCAATGGCGAAAATGTTTCCATTAAGATTCCTGCATCCGCAGCAGATCAGGATGTAACGGTAATTGCTTTAAAATTTGATAGCCCTGTTGCAGTGAATGATCAATCTCTAGTTTCTTTAAGTTTCAATGATCTTACTGGTAAAAAAGCAGACTATAAAACGCAGATTAACAGTATTGCAAGTTCATTGCATAATGGTGTTAATCCATTTAAGGATACAGATTTGCCGGCCGATGGTTTAGATTTTGAGGCAGGCAAAAAAGGATTTAACCCTGAACTATACAAATGGGTTACCAAAAACGCAGAGAGCTTATACAAGACAGGAAAAGGATTACCTGATGGACATTACCAAGGGGCAAGTGCTTTATCTGCCGACAAGCAGACAGTGTACCTTTTTGTAGAAGGAAAACCTACAGGGCCAATTGCTTTAAAAGGAATTAAAAATAAAATTAGCCGGATTAGAATTGTTGGAGAAGGAACTATGATTGAACCAGAAATCTACAACAAACTTTACTGGAGTTCTGTACCTGGAATTGTCTATATACCACTTCCAAAAGACCGACTTGATAAGGATCTTACAGTAGTAGCGGTATTGCTTGATGGTCCGATTGATCTTTACAGGGAAAAAGTGGGTGCTATTGAGAGTAATTTGTAAGATTTTGTTTTATAAAAAGGAGGTTGTATCATGATTTATGATACAACCTCCTTTTTTATTTGAGACGGCTCTTATTTAACGCTTCTAACGGTAGTATTGCCACCACCATCTAGTGTTAAGCTTACAGGCGCATTGTTAGTCCATGCTCCTCTGGTAAAATCAGGCACATCAACACTTCCAGATTTTTTAGATACTGATTTTTTACTTAATGGTACTATGCAACTCCACGATGCAGCATCGTAAACGTTTTGGTCAAGAGGTAATCCATTACGCAGGCAATCAATTAAACGCCAGTCCATAATAAAGTCCATACCACCATGGCCACCAATCTTCTTACCGATCTCTCCAACATGCTTAATAATTGGAGGGCTATAAGTATCATATAATTTCTTTAATCCATCTTCAGTAACCCATTCTTCGCCAAATGAAATGCGCTCTGGTTCTGGCCATTTACTTGCAAAACCTTTGGTTCCGCTAAGCAGGTGAATTCTGGAATAGATTCTTGGCGACGTTACATCATGCTGCAACATCATTGTTTTTCCTTTAGCGGTTCTGATGGTTGTAGTATTCATATTACCACGATAATTTTTACCAACAAATTGCTTGTAAAAATCATCTTTTTTGGCTCTTTCCTCAGCCTTATGTTCCATATGGAAATCATTGGTAGACATGGATACCAAATAATCCATTTTATCGCCTCTGTTGATGTTTAAGCATTGTGCAATTGGGCCTAAACCATGGGTCGGATAAATATTACCGTTATAATTTATGTTTTCTTTTAACCTCCACATATCTGCGTAACCATTTTTATCGAAGTTTAACCCCAACAGGTTATGGATGTATGCACCTTCAGCGTGTATTAATTCTCCAAACATGCCGTTACGAGCCATGTTTAATGTTAGCATTTCGAAGAAATCATAACAGCAGTTCTCAAGCATCATACAGTGCTTACGCGTTTTCTCTGATGTTTCTACCAGCTTCCAGCAATCTTCAAGAGTAAGTGCTGCAGGAACCTCTGTTGCCGCATGTTTACCATGTTCCATGGCATAAACAGCCATTGGCGTATGGTAATGCCAAGGTGTACAGATATAAACCAAATCAAGATCCTCTTTTTCAATCATTTCTTTCCAGCCATCTTCGCCAGAGTATTCTTTTGCTTTAGTAAGGCCTTTATCAGTAAGATATTTTTGTGCAGCTGAAGCTCTTGCAGGTAATTTATCGCAAAGTGCTTTAATCTCTACCCCTTCTATATGTGACAATCTGGAAACCGCACCCGGGCCTCTCATTCCGAGACCTATGATTCCAACCCTTACTTTATCAATTTTTGGAGCGGCATATCCACTCATATTGAATCTCTGACTGCTATTGCCCTGATTTAATGCTGCTGCCAGCTCATGATCGCTAGGTGCATTTTCATTGGCAAATGTAGGAAGGCCGATAGCAACAGCTCCGGAACCTATTGCCAGTTGTTGTAAAAATTTTCTACGGTTTGGTTTCATCTTGTGTTTTATATGGTTAAGAATAGGTGTTTGACCAGAAGTCAAATTAGTTTATACCACCAATATACACAGCTTATGGGCAGGCATGAAAAGTTTTTTTCACACAAACGGTTGCGTAAATTTCATTTTACAGGCGTAATATTATTTCGCTTAATTATTGGTAATCTGTTTATTAATAAAAGCTCCAAGTTTTTCGTAGCCCTGTGCGTTAGGATGTAACCCATCGGTAAAAAATGCCTCATTTATTTTTTTCGTTGTATTAAGCAAGAGACTTCCTGCATCAGCATATTGAACTTTTAAGTTCAGTGCTATTTTAGCGTATAACAGATTTAATTTAGCAACCCTACCTTCCATTTCTCTACGTGGAAGCAGGCCAAGCACGAGAATTCTGGTTTTAGGTTGTCGTGCCTTTATCGCTGTAATAAGCACATTTAATCCTTCGGCAATCTCAGCATCAGTATTAAATTGTAAGTTGTTTGTACCGATCATTAATACAATTTGTTTAGCTGCAAATCCATCTAGTTCTCCATGATAAACGCGCCAAAGAACATTCTCTATTCTATCCCAACCAAAGCCCATGTTTAGAGGATTCTTATCTTTAAAATATTTATTCCATGATTCAGTACCTCTTGCAACATGTGCCAAGGGTTCACCTGACCAGAAATGGGTGATCGAGTTGCCTATAAAAATCAACTGAGGTGGATTTGTTTTGTTGTGATTTAGTACTTCGTTATGTCTCTTTTCCCAGTCATAACCAGGAAGCTCACGATATTGTGTAGTCGGTTTGGTAGTACTGATATTTCCCTCTGGCTGGTTTAATATCTTTTTAATTGTGTTCTCGTATGCATTTGCATAGTTCATCATTCCAATATCATTGGGATGTACACCATCAACAGTACTCTCGATGTCCTGCCCTATCTTATTCTTTGAAAGCAGGTAGATGTTTTTTATTCCCTTTGCCTTTAATTGTTTAAATGCATCATTTAAGGTAATATTTGGATTATCGTAATCATTTTTCCTTTTAGGGCTTATCAGCTCGTCTGTATAGCCATCGTGCTCTGTTAACAAAATAGGAACTCCTGGCCTTTTTGCCTGCAATTGAAGTACAGAGGCTTCGATTCTTGCTGCAAGATCTTCCTTTGATAAGGAGATAAGATTAGGTAAACAATCTAACACGTATAATTTAGCATCAATTTCTGTAAGCAGGTCAACTACTTCTTTTTCTAAACGGCCGTTTCCCGAAAAACCAAGGTTAATTACAGGTTGATCTAGCTTGCGTTGTAATATGGATGTCCAGGCCAAACCAGGTCTAGTTGCACAAGCACCCTGCGCTATTGAAGTACCATAAACTACTATCGGTTTTTCCTGATGCAAGGGCATTGGCGTAAACGATTTTTGGTTGGGCACATAGATTTCCATCCATCTTACAGAATTATACAATGGTAGGTAAAGTGTATATTCCCGATCCGGATTATTAGCCTGTTCTAAATTATTAAAGCGATAAGTAATGGTATCGCCAAAAGAGAAAGCACCGGCACTCCAAAGCCACCTGCCATCTCTGTCTTTTGCATATAAATCGACACCGCTCACGCCTGTGGCTGGCATGTGTGACAGTTGCAGATTGCCCTTAACAGCATATTTTACGATGATTTCATTTGAATTTGTACGGAAACGCAAGCTTACACCAGCATTGTTCTTTGATAACTTCCATACATCTGCACGTACAATACTTTCGGCCTTTGCTGGTAACCGATCATAATAATCTTGTGTTTTTTTTGGCCAGCCCTGACCTTCCAAAACGTTTAAAGTATCATTAGCGGGATTCCAGACTTTGTATTTTGCTTTATCCTGAGCAATGCTTAACTGACTGATTATTACAAAAACAGATAGGTAAATTAGTTTGTGGTTCATAATGTAAATATATTCTACAAATAGATTAATTATGAAAAAAATTTATTCTATTTGTTATCGGGATATACCATATTATTGTTAAACAAATTACACTCTCATGAATGCGATAAAATCTGTTCTATTCGGATTGCTTTTAGTAGCAAACCTATGTGCTTACTCACAAGAAAAAGAAGTAAAACCAAGAACCTTTAAGTATGGTAAAGTTGACCTTAATGAATTTGACACTAAGGTTAATGGCGCAGATTCTGCAGCCTCTGCAATAGCATTATTTGATGTTGGAAGAGGTTGGTTTGAATTTAGTGCAAAAACCGGCAATTTCATTTATGTTTTTGAACGCCATACCCGTTACAAGATCATTAACAAAACTGGTTATGATTATGCAAATCTTGAAATTCAATTGTATAAGCAAAATGGTAGCGAGCAACATTTGGAGTACACGGATGGTACTACCTATAACCTTGAAGCGGGTAAAATTATTGCCAGCAAACTGAGCAAAGAATCGAAGTTTTCTGAAAAACAAGATAAGAACTATACCTTAAAAAAGTTTGCATTACCTAATGTCAAAGAAGGATCTATAGTGGAATTTAAGTATAAAATTAAATCGGACTTTATATTTACCCTAAGATCATGGCGTTTTCAGAAGGAAATTCCAATGTTATATTCGGCGTATGAAATCAAAATTCCTGAATATTTTAAATACAAAATTACTGCCGGCGGGTTTCTGTTTATCAATCCAAAAGAGGAACGGGTTAACGAATCCTTCATTTCATCGTCTGGCACTTTAAATACAACTTCTTTAAAATTACATTACCAGGTTGAAAATGTCCCAGGATTGAAAACGGAGAATTTCATTACAACGATGGAAGATTATGTTAGTAAGGTTGGCTTTGAGTTAAGCTCGATAACAGTACCCGGTGAAGTTTATCGTGATGTCACTTCCACATGGCCAAAAATTGTGAAGGGTCTAAAAGAAGATGAAAACTTTGGCTTGTTTATAAATAAGAGAAGCTATAGTAAAACATTATTGAAAGATATAATTAAAACGAACACCAATCAGGATACTATAGTTCAGCTAGTTTTTAACTATGTAAAAAATAACTTCAAATTTAATGATGATGCTGATTTCTATACTTCGGAAACAAATCCTAAAACCTTGTTTGAAAAGAAAAGTGGGAACTCTGCTGATATAAACCTGTCTTTGCTTACTTTATTATCAGAAGCAAAAGTTAATGCTTTTCCTATTTTATTGAGTACAAGATCCAATGGCGCGCATCCTGGTTTTCCAATGATCACGAAATTTAACAATGTAATTGTTGGTGTTCAGATTGGCGAAAAAACAATCCTTTTAGATGCTACTGATAAAAATCATATGCCAGATATGATTGCTTTTGATAATCTGTGTCATGAAGGATTAAAAGTAAATCTGGCTGATGAGACTGCCGAATGGATTTCGGTTGAAGACCCAACAATTAGCAGAAAGAATGTTAATTACCTTTTAACACTTGACGGAGAGAATAAGATTACTGGTAAAATGTATTTATCTACCACAAATTACGAGGCTTTTAGTCGAAGAAACAGTTATCAGTCTGCTTCAAATGAAGATGACTTTCTTAAAAGTTATAAAAATGGAAAACCTGGCTTAGGCATAAAAAATTATAAGATCGAGAACCTTACGAACCTTAATGAATCTCTTGTTGAGAGTATGGACGTCAATATTGAAGACAATGTAGAAGAGGCCGGAAACTTAATTTATTTCACTCCTCTTCTTTACGAAAGAACTAAAGATAATCCATTCAAGTTAGAAGAGAGAAATTTCCCGGTAGATTTTGGTCACCCGACTGAAGAAGTGGTTAGAATTACTATTGATTACCCCAAAGAATACCAGGTAGACAAAACACCAAAAAATGAAAAAATCATACTGCCTGAAGAATCTGCATCATTTACTTTTCTGTTTGCCGGTGAACCTGGAAAAATGGTAATTAGCAGCAAAATAGTGCTTAAAAAATCACTTTATACCCCCGAAGAATACCATTACATTAAGGAACTGTTTAAAAATATTGTAAGGAAGCAGTCTGAACAAATTGTACTTAAAAAGAGCTAAAGATGAGAATAGTAATGCTTTTTGTGATTGGCTTGTTTCTTATTAAAGAAACTAAGGCGCAAGGTATATACGATGCAAATAAAATTCCTCCTGATTTACTTAAGGATGCTTCATTGGTGGTTAGATACGAGAGCCAAACTTATGATGTGAAGAACCCGGGGAATGCCGTTTATGACTATAAAATTGCTGTAACTTTATTGAATAAGAGTGCAGAAGGTGCATCAAACATGTACGAGTTTTATGATAAATTCTCTAATGTTTACAACTTAAAAGCTACGTTATACGACAGTAAGGGCAACAAAGTTAAAGAATACAAGAGCAGTGATTTTAAAGATAGAAGTGCAGTTTCGAGCGGTTCTCTTTATGAAGACAGCAGAGTTAAATTTCTGGATTTCTTATATACCAGCTATCCTTATACTATAGAATACAGTTATAGCACAGACTATAGTGGAATACGTTTTTACCCGTCATGGAAACCAGTTAGTTCATGGGGAGCTGCGGTAGAAAAATCGGAATATACTTTCAGAATTCCTGAAACTATGACTTTTAAATACCTTAAAAGTAAAGGCCTTAAAACTGATTCATTAAAGGTAAAAGACAAAATGCAATACAAATGGAGCTGTGAGAATGTAAAAGCTCTTGAATATGAGCCGATGAGCGCTGGCATAGCTGATGTAAGTCCTTGGGTAACTTTGGCACCAAATCAGTTTGAATATGATAACTCTAAAGCGAATATCGAAAACTGGGTTAACCTTGGGGCGTGGCTTTATGGCTTAAATAATGGAGCACAGGTATTGCCTGAATCTGTAAAATTAAAAGTTCAAAACCTGATTAAAGGTATGGTAACTCCGAAAGACAAAATAAAACTGTTATACAACTACTTGCAATCGAACACGAGATATGTGGGTGTGCAATTGGGTATTGGTGGTTACAAGCCTATTGCAGCTGAAAAGGTTGCGGCTGTAAACTATGGAGACTGTAAGGCTTTATCTAATTACATGAAAGCTTTATTGCAAGAAGCAGGGATAAGCTCTAATCTAGTTGTTATCGGGAATGATATGCCATCGCTGAATAGAAAATTTGCAAGTCTAAGCCAGGCAAATCACATGATACTTTGTGTACCTCTGGAAAAAGATACGACGTGGCTGGAATGTACAAGCCAATTTGTACCTGTCGGTTATATCGGAAACGACAATTCAGACAGAACGGTTTTGCTGGTAACAGAAGCTGGAGGCAAATTGGCTCAAACACCTTATTATAGTCCGGCCAACAACTATCAGAAACGCATAACAAAGGTCAACCTTGATGAGGAGGGTTCTGCAAATATTAGTCTTGAAACCCAATATGGCTTTGCGCAGTATGAAGAAAATCTTAGAATGACATTGATTGAGCCTACTGAACAAAGGAAAAGCTTAATGAACTCACTTAGCATACCAAATATGCAGATCAGCTCATTTAGCTTTAATCAGCCAAATAAAGAGGCTGCCGTTCTGAATGAAAAAGTAGATCTAAAAGCCTCACAGATTTTAACTAAAGGAGGCGATAAGTTATTCCTTACTTTAAATATGACTAATCGACAAGAGAGCGCGGTTACACCTATTGAAAACCGGAAGACTTATTTTAATGTAAAATATGGCTACTCTGATGAAGATGAGATTATTTATAACATCCCTAAAGGTTATAAAGTAGAGTTTATGCCCAAAGATATTGTGATTGAATCGGAGTTTGGCAAGTACACAGCCAAAGTGGTGCAAAAAGATAACAGCCTTATTTATAGCCGAACAAAAACGATTAACAACAAAAAATATCCGCCAGAGAAATATAATGACTATGTAGCATTTTCTAAAAAAATCTATCAGGCAGATAAGCAAAAAGGTATTCTTGCTAAAATTGAATAAGGCTGTATCATTAATACAGCCCTATTTTTATTTCTTACCCACAACAACCTTAGTAAAGGTGTCTGTGTTTAAGTATTTACCAGCAAGATCTTTCAATTCTTGTGAGGTAATTGTTTTTACTGTTGTGATGTAGTTCTCATAATAGTTATGATCAAGTCCTGAGAAATAAACATTCTTAAACTTATCTGCATGAGAAAATGCATTTTCTAAACTACCAAGCATAGAACCAAGCATATAATTACGCACCAGGTCTAACTCTTGATCAGCAATCAATTCGGTTTTTAACAAGTTAATTTCTTTTTCGATCTCAACAAGGGCATTGTTGCATACCTCTGCCCCTACTTCGGTTGCAATAAAGAAATATCCGGCATCTCTTAATGAAACAACTGCTGAGCCTATTCCGTAAGTATAGCCTTTATCTTCGCGGATATTGGCCATTAATCGCGACCCAAAATAACCCCCAAGCAAACAGTTTAATACCTGAAATCCAGGAAAATCATGGTGATTTCTACTAATACTTAAAGCTCCCATTCTAATGGCAGACTGGATGGCCTCTGGCCTTTCAATTAAAAGTTCACCTGCAGGGCTTGCTTCAAATGTAAATTTATTGATTACAGAGGATTCAGTATTTTCCCACTGATTTCCAAAAACGCTATTTAGTATCGCGAATTCGTTTTCTTCGAACTTTCCGGCAGCTATTACCGTACAATTCTCTGGTTTAAAAGCAGCTTTAAAATAGTTGATCAGATCTTCCCTTTTTAGTGCATCGTAATCCTCAGCATCGATATTTGAGCCATAAGGCGTATCGCCAAAAATTGAATTTGCAAATTGTCTTCTGGCAAGAAAATCATTCTTTTGAAGATTTACCTGTAGGGATTGCTTTTGATTCTGAACAAAAATAGCCAGTTCCTGCTCAGGGAAAATACTTTCATTCAAGATTGATCTTAAAATAGGCAGTACTGATTGCAGGTGTTTGTTAAGCGTATATAGTTTTACACTTGACTGATCTGCTCCATATTCAGTTTGTAAAAATGCACCATAATAATCTACTTTATCAGCAATTTCTTTAGCGCTCAACTTAGCAGTACCATTGTTGATTAAATGACTGACACCAACAGCTTGTAATGGCTTTGATGCATCCCAGTTTACATTTTCGAATATAAACTCTATCCTTACCAGTTCCTGTTTACCTGCATTAATGGTAAAAACAGGTATGCCATTATCAAGATGTTGGGCTAATGGCTCTAAAAATTTGATCTCATTAACCTGTAATGATTCCGGGGCTAGTGTACGATTAAGCATCTTTGGCGTTTAAATAATATAAAGTTGAACATTGCTCTTTTACAAAGGTATTTTTAGCGGCTTGAAGAATACCCTGAGGGGTAACGGCTAAATACTTATCTATTTCGGTATTGAGTCCGTTAGCATCACCCAGCAATTCATAATAGGCAAGATTCATCGCTTTATCTAAAAGACTCATTTCAGCAAACACCATAATAGATTCAGATTTATTCTTCACCTTTGTGATTTCCTCTTCTGTAACTTCATGCTGTGTTAGTTTTGTCAGTTCAGCCCATATTGAAGCCTCTGCAGCTTCAACGGTTACACCTTGAACAAGCTTTCCTTCGACAACAAATAGACCTTCATCTATACTGCTAGTAACATAAGCATGTATATCACTAAATAATTGTTGCTCTTTTAATAAACTATTGTACAACCTGGACGACTGTCCTTGTGAAAGAATATCAGACATCAGATCGAAACTCTGGTACTCAGGATCTTGTCGCGCAGGCATTTTAAAAGCCATATAAATAGCATTCAATGGAACATCCGCCTTAACGGTTTCTTTACGCTCTTCTGTTTGTAATGGTTCCTGAGGAAGATTTCTGTTATATTTATCTCCGGCAGGAATAGGTGCAAACCATTTCTCTGCAAGTGCCTTAACATCTTCAGTTTTAACGTTACCACCAACAACCATTATGGCATTTTGGGGGTTATAGTGTTTTTTGAAAAATGCTTTAACATCTTCCATTTTTGCATCTTCAATCTGCTTTAGATCCTGGCCTATGGTTGCCCATTGGTAAGGGTGTTTTTTATACGCCAGTGGCCTTAACTTTAACCAAACATCGCCATATGGCTGATTCAGATAACGTTGTTTAAACTCTTCGCAAACTACGTTACGCTGTGTTTCCAAACTTTTTTCTGAAAAGGCAAGACTTAGCATCCTATCACTTTCTAACCAAAAAGCAGTTTCCAGATTTACAGCCGGAAGGGTAATGTAATAGTTAGTAATGTCGTTACTGGTAAAGGCATTATTCTCTCCACCTACTCTTTGCAAAGGCTCGTCATAACTAGGAATATTTACAGAACCACCAAACATCAGATGTTCAAATAAATGTGCAAACCCGGTCCTGTCTTGCTCCTCATCGCGAGCACCAACATCGTAAAGGATATTTAATACCGCCATTGGCGTTGTATCATCTTCGTGTACAAGCACGCGAAGTCCGTTGGGTAATGTAAAACGATTAAAGTCTACCATAGATTAAAAATAATTCCGGCAAACTTAGATAAAACTGCGTTAGCATTTGCACACTGATAAAAATATTGCACAGTATTGAAAATATAAGCATCAATTTTATCTAAGTTTGTACTATGAATACTGCCGAATTACTACAAAGGGCCTTACAGTTCGACTTTTTAACAAAAGAAGAGGGTGTTTTTTTATACAATAATGCAGCTACAGCTGAGCTGGCTTATGTTGCCAATGAATTGAGAAAGAAACAAGTACCCAGTGGCAAGGTTACCTGGCAGATAGACAGAAATGTGAATACTACTAATGTATGTATTGCAAACTGCAAGTTCTGTAATTTTTTTAGACGGCCGGGACACGATGAAAGCTATATAACGGATATAGAAACCTATAAAGTAAAGATTGAAGAAACTTTCAGATTAGGTGGAGATCAGTTATTATTGCAAGGCGGACATCATCCGGATTTGGGTCTAAAATTTTATGCAGATCTATTTAAACAATTAAAGGAACTATATCCTGATCTAAAACTGCATGCTTTGGGTCCGCCGGAAATTGCACACGTTGCAAAATTGGAGGGCATTTCTCATACCGAAGTTTTAAAAGCACTTAAAGAGGCCGGCATGGATTCATTACCTGGGGCTGGAGCAGAAATATTAAATGACCGTGTTAGAAGATTGATCTCAAAAGGAAAGTGCGGTGGACAAGAATGGCTGGATGTAATGCGTGCAGCTCATCAGCTTGACATCACTACTTCTGCCACTATGATGTTCGGACATGTTGAAACCATTGAAGAACGCTTTGAACACTTAGTCTGGATCAGAGAGGTTCAAAGTGAGAAACCTGCAGATGCTAAAGGATTTCTGGCATTTATTCCATGGCCTTTTCAAGATGATGGCACTTAATTAAAACGCCTAAGAGGCATTAGCAATAATGTTTCCGGTGATGAGTATATAAGAATGCTAGCCCTAAGCAGAATCATGTTGCCTAATGTTAAAAACATACAGGCATCTTGGTTAACAGTTGGAAAAAGCGTTGCTGAGCTATGTTTACATGCTGGCGCCAATGATTTTGGCTCTATTATGATTGAAGAGAATGTGGTTTCCGCTGCTGGAGCTCCGCATCGTTTTACTGCAAAGGGAATACAGGATGCGATTAGAGAAGCTGGCTTTGAACCTCAGTTACGCGGTCAGCAATATAACTACCGTGATTTGCCTGAGCATTTAGAAGAGCAAGTAATTAACTACTAAGATTTTATTATAAATAAAAAAGGAAAAGGGCTCACGCCCCCTTCCCTATCTTAAACTTAAACAACTCTTGTATATAAAATAAGTGTGGTTTAAACTATTTAATAAACAAACTTGCAATTGCTAAAACATCTGCTTTAGCTAAAGGCTCATCAAATGATTCAACTGCAGCAGCTTTAGTAACCCCAGTGGCAATACCAGTTATGGTTACCCCTGCTTGAGTTTCAAGATCTTCACCTTTATACACCGGATCTACTTGAGGAACACCAGAATCATTTGCACCACCACCTGCACCAAGACTGATCCATGGTTTAATAGAAACACCACCCCCAGCAGGAGCAGCACGCATCTGACGGATATGAGAAGCATGACGTGCTTCAACAGAATGGATTTGCAGTGCTGTTGTTAAAACCGGCATTCCTTTTAAAACTGTGGCCTGTCCTTTATAAGCCCTTACCCCAGTATCTTCAAATGCCTGTGCAACTGCTAAAAATGTTTTATAATCTGAATAAACGGTTGGGAAAGTACCCTTTGCTGTAAAATCAAAATCAGTGTAAGCTAATGCTTTTCCTGCTGCAGCCTCGCCCAAAGCACCCCTAAGCAAATTCACATGAGCCAATTCGTGGTCGCGGATAGTGGTGATCGCACCATGTGCAGGTGTACCTGCTGTAAGCAATCCCGGAGCAGCCAAAAGCGAATGGTTATAAAAATGGTATTCTAAATATTCTAATGTTAAAGCAAATTTTAAAACATCTACAACCGCCGTTGGTGTACTTTGTCCATAAGCCTTTGTAAACATAGATCCTAAAGCCAAAGGCATTGCTGCCAAAGCCACTTTTTTACCCATGTTATAAAAATCCTTCATTGCAGATCTTCTCGGATTTAATCTCTCATAGATCTCACCGTCTACTTTTTCAATTTCTTCTAATATATTTACGATATTCATGTTTTCTAAAGTTTAGGTTATAGGTTAGTTACAGTAATTTTAGTTTTGATGTATTTTCCCGCAGCTGCAAGAACTACATCAGGTGTTAAGGCTTTATCCAAACCGTTTGCATCTACTTGTGGACTAGAAGCAAAAGTTCCGTTTGAAATCAGATCGCGAACATATGCTGCGTGACGTGCTTCAACCGAAACAATCTTTCCTGCCGCTACCAAATAAGCATCTGTTGTTAAACGTACACCTGCACCATTATAGGCCCCAACTCCTAAATCTTCAAAAGCCATAGCCGCGCCTAAAACGCTGGTTCTATCTGTGAAATTTATACTCGAAAAGTCAACTTCTAAACTTCCTATTGCAGCTGTGCCTAAAGCTTTCTTAAAAAACTCTCTGTGCGCAATTTCATGAAATTGAATATCTTGGAAATACTGTTTTTCAGCAGGAGAAAAACCTGATGGTGGATTTGATGCTACTTGAATATAAAAGGCAGCTTCTAATTGTTCTAAAGCATAAGCGTAATTCAATACACCGAAATCATCTTTAAAATTTAATGTTACTCCGCCAGGAACCATAGGATCGTTCCTGTCTTTTTTACATCCTGCGGCTACTAACGCAATGGTTGCAGCACCTGCTCCTGCAAATTGTAGGAAAGAACGGCGTTGCAAAGGAGCAGTAAAAACGCTCCTTTCTACTGGGAGCAATTCTTGCTTTTCTTGTTCTTGTAAATTTTTCATAGTTCTTAAGTTTGAGTTTTCTATAATTTATTAGTTCTATAAGGGCTAAAAGCCCTGGTTGATTACGACTTTAGTTGTTGCTTATATGTGCACTTACGAAAGAAAAATGAGTTCGGTTTTCGGTGTTTGAAAGAAATATTCTTCAATCGTTCATTTTTTTAATAAATTCACCATATATAAAATCTATTACTGTGCTGAATGCTATTATTGTAGACGATGAAGAGTTTGCCCGTTCCTCATTATATTTTTTATTGCAGGAAAACTGTGAGAATATCCATATATCTGGCATAGCAAAGTCTGTTTCGGAAGCCCGAAACTTACTGGCCCATAATGCCATTGATCTTATTTTTCTGGACATTGCCATGCCTGGAGAAAATGGATTCGATTTAATCCCTCAAATACAATCCACTAAAACGCATGTTATCTTCACTACTGCTTACGATCAGTATGCATTAAAAGCGATTAAAGCCAATGCATTGGATTATCTGCTTAAACCTATAGATATTGATGAGCTTAAAGAGGCCGTGAATAAGGCCTCAAAATATATTGCCTTAAGTAAAACGGAGCATAATAGAAATGAAGGACTGCAAAACTTAGCCGTCAATCTTTCGGATAGAAACGAAATCCGTAAAATTAGCTTACCTAATGGGCAGGGATATAGTTTAGTAAGTATTGATGATATTGTTCATATTGAAGCAGATAGTAATTATTCTGTTTTCCATCTGGCCAACAAAGATAAAATCACAGTATCAAAAGTCTTAAAGGAATACGAAGAAATCCTTCCTGCCCATCAGTTTATGAGGGTTCATAAATCAAGCATCGTGAATCTGAATTATTTAAGAGAGTACAATTCTAAGAATGGATTGGAACTGATATTAAAAAATGGCGATAAAATTGCTGTTTCCAGAAGACGAGCAAGTGATTTCATGGAAAAGGTTAAATCATATACCAATTTTGACAGTGATAAATAAGATAAAGAATTGGACCATAGGCAGTACAATACTAATTGTTTTATTAATTCTTAGCTTGAATGGCTATTCTCAAAGTACATACCTACAACATTTTAGCACTAAAGACGGACTTCCAAGTAATAGCTGCTTTTATACACTACAAGATTCTAAGGGATACATTTGGGTAGCTACTGATGCGGGGGTAAGCAGATTTGATGGAAAAGTATTCGAAACCTTTTCTGTTGATGATGGTTTGCCTGACAATCAAATTTTACAGATTAAAGAAGATAAAAGTGGAAAAATATGGTTTCTGGCATTAAATGGGCAGTTAAGCTATTTTTTTAATGGCAAGTTCTTTAATGAAACAAACAACAAACTACTTAAGCTATTAAGATTCAATGCGGTTATTGTTTCATTTTTTGAAGACAGCAAAGGTAGAATCTGGTTTGGCACGAACAAGAATGTATTGGTGACCTGGGATGGAAAATCTATAACAAAGTACATCTCGGCTAATGGGAACCGACAATTCATCAATAGTTTCGTCCATGAAGATAAATCTGGAAAGATCTGGATATTCAGCAATAGATCTGTAAGAACGTTTAATGGTTCGGAGTTCACCGTAATTCCTCACAAAACCCTCCTCATAAATTATAAGTCTGGACTAAATATGCCAGATAAGACCCTGGCGTTTCTCGATAAAAATGGACTTAACATTCAAAATGGAAATGTCCAGTATTTTCAATTAAAAATTGATCCGTCTTTGTTAAACAATGATCCTGGATTTTTTCATTTAGATGAAAACAAAGATGTATGGATTAGCAACGCCTCTGGAATATATTTTATTGGTCGTTCGGGAAAAATGATTACTTACCTGAGCAATATATCATCAAGTCAGGTAATAAAGGATTCTAAAGGTAATATGTGGTTCACCACTAACAATGGGATTTATATGCTTCCGAAAAGTGAGGAACGGCTCTATATATTAGACCAAAGTAATGGACTAAGCAGCAATGTTGTAAAAAGTGTTATTAAAGACACCAAAAATCACTTCTGGCTTGGATTAGATGAGGCCGTCATTAATATTCTTGACCCTGTTAATCTTTCTGTTGGTAAAATTTCAATACCGGATAAAAAGAAATATAACATCATCAAACAGCTTACTTTAGATACGGCAAATAAAACCATATACTTTGCTTCGGAATATGGACTAGGCCGAATAGCAAATATTTATGGGGGTAATAAAAAAATAGATTACTTAAGGGAGGCTACCAACTCCATGTTTGTAATTAAGAGTTTTAGTGTAGCAAAAGATAAAAGTCTGGCTCTGGCCTTATCGTCTGGAGTGGTCATTTTACCCTATACTGAGGGTAAATTTGAATTTAGCTCTTTATACTTTAAGCAAGGGACTGATTTCTTTAACAATAGAGCTTATTGCGTGTTTTTTGATAAAAGCCAAAACCTTTGGTTCTCTAATATCAATGGATTATCAGAATTCTCTAATGGCTCATTATACAGTTACTATGAAAAGAGTAGTCTTTTAACACGGAGAATTAATGATATAAAGGAATTGGGCGATGGAACCATAGTTCTTGCGACTGATGGATATGGAATTATTTTTATCAAAAACAGAAAAGTGATAAAGATAATTACTCAAAGAGATGGACTTGCAGATAACATTTGTAAAAAGCTATTCGTAAAGGGTAATGATGTATGGATAATCACCAATAATGGCATTAACAAGGTTTCATTAAATAATCAAAAGACGTTTGTAGAAACTTTTGAATTTACCAACGCTTTGCTTAAAGATGATGTAAACTCATTATATATTGATAACGACTATGCATACTTTGCAACTAACAATGGCCTGGTCTATTTTTCAATCAATAAGATTAAAACAATAAATGATCCGCCTAAAGTATTTATATCATCTATAATTAATAATAAGATGAAGCTTGGGCTAAGTGAGACGAATCATACACTGGATCCATCGGACAATAACATTTCATTTTATTATAGCGCCATTGATTTTCAAAATAGAAATATTGTTTATCGATATCGTTTAAAATCTGATGCAAACTGGACAGAGACAAAGAACAGGAGACTTGAGTTTTCTTCATTAGAACCGGCTGATTACGTTTTTGAAATAAGCGCCAAGACCAATAATAGTGATTGGAGCAGCCCAACTAAGATCAACTTCGTTCTAAAAAGTCATTTTTGGCAAACACCGTGGTTTCTTATAATTACATTCTTACTTGCGGGCTTTATATTTTATAAAGTAGCGGTTTTTGTAACTAAAAGGCGAAAAAACAAAGAACAAGAGCAGCTGTTGTTAAAGAATAAAATCTTGATGCTGGAGCAACGGGCTTTACAGGCAATGATGAACCCACACTTTGTTTTTAATGTAATGAACTCTATACAACATTATATAAATACAAAAGATACCACCTCGGCAAACAAAATATTAACAGGCTTTGCCAGGCTGATCAGAAAGAATCTGGAAATTTGTACAAAAAGCTATATAACGCTTGAAGAAGAAATTGAATATCTGGAGCTTTACCTTAGTTTAGAAAAGAAACGATTTGGAGGTAAATTGAATTACACCATTACGCTAAATAAGGCAATAGATAAAGAAGAAACCTTAATACCCTCTATGCTACTTCAGCCATATATAGAAAATGCCATATGGCATGGGATAATGCCTAAGGAAGAAGGTGGCAAAATTGATATACATATAGATTTAATAGGGGCTGAACATTTGCTGATCCAAATTATTGATGATGGTATAGGTATAGATAATTCTCTGAGAGATAAAAAGGGACACCATGTAAGTAAGGGCATGGATTTAACACGGGAACGTATTAACCTTTTGAATAAGGTTGAAGTAAATCCTATACAAATGGAAATAAAACAAAACGGCAATTCGGGCACATTTGTGTCAATAGCTATTCCCTTAAAGTAATAAAATACCGTTTACTCAATTTTTTATACCACTCACTAATTAAAAATTAATCATTTTAAAATTTGCATTAAACTTGTTATAGATATTAAAACAAACAGAGTTTGTAAAAAGCGTTCTTATAGAATTGATCAAAGATATTTTACCTAACCTAAAACTATATCTCAATTCAGGTTTCATTTGTGTGTTAAAAAATGGTAAAGTTCATAGCTTTACCATTTTTTTTTGCCTTAATTTTTTTTAAAAAAAATTCGTTGTGGAATTTCTATTTATCTTACTTTTGAGATACAGAAAAACTTTAAAAAACATCGTTCTTTTGATTTAAAAAGATTTTCTGTAAATTTAACTCATAAATAAAAACCTTAGGGAATTATATTTTTTGTAATGAAAACTCCAAAGAAACCAATTAAGAAAAGTCCATTAGTGGATCCAGAAGCTGAGATGGAAGATTCGCAAGACGAAATTACTACGAAGAAAAAGTATGACGATGATGATGACGATTTTGATATGCCGTTAGACGATCTGGATACTTTTGATAGTTTTGGTTCGGACGACGACGATGACGACTACTAGTAACTAAAAATATAATAGTTTATGAGCATCCCATTGGGATGCTTTTTATTTTACCCCAATCATCAAGCATGACAATTGTACCTGTATCTGATAAACAAACCAGTAAAGATTTTTTAGAAGTTGCCCGTTTTATTTATAAAAATGATAAAAACTGGATTTGTCCGTTAGACCAGGATATAAATACAATATTTAACCCTGATAAAAATCCTTTCTTTAAACACGGGAAGTGCCAAAGGTGGTTGCTAAAAGACAATAATGGCCAAACAATAGGAAGAGTGGCTGCTTTTATAAATGAGAAAAAAGCTTTTCAATACGATCAGCCCACCGGGGGCATGGGCTTTTTTGAATGCATAAATGATAAAACCGGTGCTTTTAAACTATTTGATACGGCCAAGTTGTGGCTCGAGGAAAATGGTATGAAAGCTATGGATGGCCCAATAAACTTTGGTGAAAATGATTCATTCTGGGGATTACTGGTTGAGGGTTTTACCCCACCTTCTTTTGGAATGAATTATAACCACCCCTACTATCATGACTTCTTTAAGGAATACGGATTCAATACAGAATATGAGCAAATAACCAATCATCTTGCTGTAAGAAATCCATTTCCGGAGCGTTTCACAAAAATCGCTAACTGGGTTGCAAACAAGCCAGGATACACATTTGAACATTTCTCTAAAAAGAATGCAGAAAAATATGTTCATGATCTTATGGAGATCTATAATGACGGTTGGGAAGACTTTGAAAACTTTGTACCCATAAAAAAGGAAACATTGCAGGAAAGCTTCAAAATGATGGAAGCCATAATGGATGAGAAACTAATTTGGTTTGCTTACGTGAACGGAGAGCCTGCTTCTTTTGTAGTTATTATACCAGATGCTAACCAGATGATTAAAGGCTTTAATGGTAAGCTTGGAATAATTGAAAAGTTAAAGTTTGTTTATAAGCGCTGGGTGGGCGTAAACAGAATGCGAGCCATTGTAATGGGAACAAAAAAGTCCTATCAAAAACATGGGCTAGAATCTGCACTTTTCATAAAACTAAAGGAATATGTTTTACCACTTAATCAGTATGATGAACTGGAATTATCGTGGGTAGGCGATTTTAATGATAAGATGCTATCAATTCACCAGGCAACAGGTGCCACTTTTGGAAAGCGACACCTGACCATGCGTAAAATTTTCTTTTAGGGATTTATTTCTCGCGAATTTCTTCGTAAAGGTCAATAACCTTTTTTTGCAGCTTAATGATTTCTTCTTCTCTTTGAGAAAGTTTATCCTTTAAGCTGTTGATTTCTTCAAAATTAAGCGATTGAGGATTTTCACCCTCTTTTGAAATAATATCCATAGTAGAAACTTCGAACAGATTTGCTATTTGCGCTAATCTCGATATGTTTATATCAGTGATACCAGTTTCGATTTTTGAAAATGCAGGGATGGAAATATTTAGACGCTTTGCTACTTCACCTTGACTCCAGCCATTTTTTTGGCGTAGCTGTCTAATGTTTTTACCAATGATATTCATGTTTAAAATTTAGGTGTACTATTTGTTGTTTGTTCTTTTTAGGATACTGTATTCAACTCACGTGCCAATTTCGTAAGATCTAGTCCACCAAAATTTCCAGAACTCATTAATAACAAGTTAGTACGGTAAAAATTTATACTTCGCAAGTAACTTTCCAACAAAGTAAAGTCATTAAAAAACTGCAATTTATCATCGTTAAACGCCATTTGTACCTCTTCTTTTGTAAATGGTTGCATTTTCTTATGCACAAATGTTTTTTCATCAATGTAAACAATTGCAACATCTGCATTACACATAGTGTTTGCATATTGAGCAAGAAAATTTTTATTCAAACTGCTAAACGTATGCAACTCTATACAGGCAATTAATTTTCGTGTAGCAAACTGAGTTTTCACCGCTTCGATTGTTGCTTTTAACTTTGACGGTGAATGAGCAAAGTCTTTATATACATTTGTTTCATTCGAACTATTTAAAAGTTCTAATCTCTTTGCTGCACCGGTAAAGGAAGCTATTGCAATGTTAAACTCTTCTTCAGAGATACCCAATTGCTTGCATACAAGTTTTGCTGCATTAAGGTTCATTAAATTATGATCTCCAAATACTTTTAATGCAGTTTCATCAGGTAGCAGATAGGTTATGCCATCTTTTACTTCATGATCTGGAATTCCATAGCCAATCTTTTCAATTGGAGCATTTGAATTTTCGACTATAGTGTTAAGGTCATTGTCTTTATTACAGAAAATTAGTTTCCCATCAGGTTGAATTGTATCTATAAAAAGTTCAAACTGTCTGGTATAATCCTGATAAGTAGGAAATACATTAATATGATCCCAGGCAATTCCGCTAATCACAGCAATATTTGCTTTATATAGATGAAACTTTGGTCTGCGATCAATTGGTGAAGCCAAATACTCGTCTCCCTCAATAACAATCAGAGGCGCTGAATCTGTGACTTTAACCATGGTATCAAATCCGGCTAATTGGGCTCCAACCAGATAATCAAAATCCCTTTTGTAATAGTTAAGAACATGTAATATCATGGATGTAATTGTTGTTTTACCATGACTCCCACCTATTACCACACGAAGTTTATCTTTTGTTTGCTCATAAATATACTCTGGATAAGAATATATCTTTAAGCCTAATTTCTGCGCTTTTAATAACTCCGGGTTATCGACAAGTGCATGCATTCCCAGAATAACTGCATCCAGGTCTTCTGTAATATTATCTTCGCTCCAACCCATAGTTTTAGGTAGAATCCCATGCTTTTCCAACCTGCTGTTTGAAGGTTCAAAGATAACATCATCGGAGCCGGTAACCTGATACCCCTTTTTATGTAAAGCAATGGCAAGATTGTGCATAGCACTGCCACCTATGGCGATAAAATGTATACGCATTCGTTTTATTTTTTAAAGTGGGCTGCTACCCATTCACCGATCTTTTTATGACTAACATAATTGATACCAAACTCTTTGCAGGTTTCGGTTATCATTTCAAGATCGGGAGACTCGTAAAATCCGCTAAAGAAAATACTTCCACTTTCTTTTAATATTTCAGCATATCTTGAAATCTGATCTAGAAGGATATTCCTGTTTATGTTTGCAAGAATAATATCAAATGAGGTGTTAGGAATCACTTCTTTGCCACCACACAGTGCGGTGATATTTGTGATGTTATTTAATGCTGAGTTTTCTAATGTACTTTCATAGCAAACATCATCATTATCTATTGCAGTTAGCATTTTAGCCCCTCTTTTAGAAGCTAAAATGGCTAATATTCCAGTTCCACATCCCATATCCAATATGATCTGATCTTCAACATCTGTAGATAGAATATATTGCATCATCATGGTTGTAGTTTGATGATGACCGGTACCAAAGGCCATTTTCGGATCAATCACTATCTCATATTTATACTGAGGTTGTGGCTGGTGAAAAGTAGCCCTGACATAACACTGATCGTCGATAATTAATGGTTCAAAATTCTTTTCCCATTCTTCATTCCAGTTTTCCGCTGCGATCTCGGCTACTGTATAGGTATACTTAAGTTCACCTTCAAACTGAGCCATAACTTCTTTTAAAGCCTGCTCATTATAATGGTCGAGCCCCACAAAAGCATCGAATCCATCAGATGTATCCTCAAAAGTATTATAACCTATGTTTGCTAGTTCGTCAATCAATAAATCTTTTTGATATTCCTGAACCTCGGTGAAGCTGAAAGTAACTTGTATGTATTGCATTAAGAATTGAAAGTTTTAACGATGTCTACAAAATCTCTTGATTTTAAAGAAGCACCACCAATTAAACCACCATCAATATCATTTTGGGCAAACAGTTCTGCTGCATTTTTTGGATTACAGCTACCTCCGTAAAGTATACTGGTATTATCAGCAGTTGCCTGATCATATTTAGTGGCAATTTCCTTACGGATAAAAGCATGAACTTCCTGAGCCTGATCAGATGATGCAGTTAAACCAGTTCCGATAGCCCATACAGGCTCATATGCAATTACAACTTTGGAGAAATCAGCAGCACTTAGGCCAAAGATTCCGTTCTCTAATTGAGATTTTAAAACGTCAAAATAGCTTCCGTTATTTCTCTCTTCAAGCGTTTCGCCAATACAGAAAATAGGAGTTAAATCATTCTGTAATACAGCAACTGTTTTTTGTGCTAACAACTGGTCGTTTTCACCAAAATACTGGCGTCTTTCTGAGTGGCCAACGATTACATACCCACAACCTACTGATTTTATCATTTTAGCTGAAATTTCGCCAGTATAGGCACCGCTTTCTTTCTCATGACAATTTTCTGCACCGATACCTACCACGTCGCCACCAAGCTTAGCTAAGCTGTTTAAATGAATATATGGAGCGCAGATAACGGCTAACTGCTCACCTTTTTTTTCATCTTTAACCATGTTAACAATCTCTGAAAACAAGGATATACCTTCAGCATAATCCAAATTCATTTTCCAATTTCCGGCTACTATTTTTTTTCTCATAATCTTTAATTAAAAATGTCTATAGGTCTTTGTATCTTCAAAAACCTGGGTTAAAATATCTTGTTCTATTTTATTAAATTCTAAATTTCTGCGCTCGTAAACCTTAGTAGCGGTTTCAAACATCTTATTTAAGCTGTATACATCAAATCCCTGAGCCCCGCCCCATGCAAAATCCGGTATAAAGTTCCTAGGAAAACCGGGACCAAAAATATTAGCGCTTACACCAGCCACGGTACCTGTATTAAACATGGTATTGATACCGCATTTAGCATGATCAGCCATAATTAAACCACAAAACTGTAATCCTGTTTGGCGAAAGCTTTCTTTTTCGTAATCCCATAACCTCACCTCTGCATAGTTATTTTTAAGGTTAGAGTTATTACTGTCTGCACCGATATTACACCATTGTCCCATAACTGCGTTCCCTAAATATCCTTCATGCCCTTTTGATGAGTAACCCCAGATGACAGCGTTATTAATTTCTCCGCCTACCCTACTATAAGGTCCAATAGTAGTTTGCCCATAAATTTTTGCGCCCATCTTAATTTGAGAATCATTACATAGGGCAAAAGAACCTCTTATGTGACAACCTTCCCATACCTGGGCATTTTTTCCAAGATAAATAGGTCCGTTTAAACTATTAAAGGATGAACATTCCGCTTCTGCTCCTTCTTCGACAAAAATATTATCACCAATAAACGTATTGGTTGTACTTAATTTTGCGGAGGTCCTGCCTTTGGTAAGTAGTGCAAAATCCTTTCTTAGTTCAATATCATTGAACTTAAAAATATCCTCTGGGACAACAATCCTGATGAAATTACCAGAATACGTTATAGTTTGCAGTTTATCTAGGATATGAGTATCAAAATCGGCAGCATTTATTTTATATGCAATGACAAGATCTTGTTTCTTTAAGCACTCACCATGTTTCAGATTAGATATGGCATCTAATAAACCTTCATCCGGACATACAGATCCATTGATAAATAATTCGGTACCAGCTATGGAAGGATATTTTACTGCCAGATAAGCTATTGTTAAAAATCCAGATTCGGCATCTAAATACTTTTCCCATTTTTGGGCAATAGTTAAAATCCCAATACGGAGATCTGCAACTGGTCTTGTGAAAGATAGCGGCCGTAGAGACTTCCACGCACTATCATCAAATAAATTGATTATCATAAGCGACAAAAATAAAAAAAGTCCCGAAGCAACAGCACCGGGACTTTAAAATAATTTTTTATTTTGGTATAATTACTTCTTAGCGTAACGAGTTTTGAATTTATCGATACGACCAGCAGTATCAACCAATTTCATTTTACCAGTATAAAAAGGGTGAGAAGTATGAGAAATCTCCAATTTATATAGAGGATATTCGTTACCATCTTCCCATTGAACAGTCTCTTTAGTATCTACACAAGATTTTGTTAGAAAAGAATATTCGTTAGACATGTCTTTAAATACTACAAATCTATAGTTTGATGGATGCAGATCTTTTTTCATATTGTTATATACTTATGTGTCGCTTATTTTTAAGGATGCAAATATCGTAATTTTATTTTTCAGAAACAAATAAGTGTGGAAAAATTATCTACTATACTTTTTACGTGTTTCTATTTTCTGCTTTTGTCTTGCAATATAAGCATCAGCAATCACCTCCGCTGAAGGTAACTCAGAGTTACTGATCAACAAGGCTTTCAGTTTAACTTCATCAACATCAGTTCGGTATAAAATGTTCATCATTTTAGAGATATCATTATCCAACAAGAATGCAAATGCTTCAATTAGCCGTTCTCTCATTAAAGCTTCAGTGGTCAGGTTATCAATATCAAAATCCTTATTAATAATATTACTCAGCGAAGTTAACTCATCCATCATTGCACTTCCTGACATAATTCAACCAAAACTCCATTAGTACCCTTTGGGTGCACAAAACATATCAGTTTATTGTCAGCTCCTTGCTTTGGCTGTTCATTAAGCAATACAAAGCCTTCTAATTTTAATCTTTCCATTTCCAATTCAATATTATCCACTTCAAATGCGATATGATGTATCCCCTCTCCCTTCCTTTCAAGAAATTTGGCAATTGGGCTATTTTCAGAAGTAGCCGCAAGCAACTCGATCTTACTTTCTCCCGTTTTAAAGAAAGCTGTATTCACACTTTCAGAGGCTACTTCTTCCTTTTTATAACAAGAAGTTCCCAACAACTTTTCGTATAAGTCACAGGAAACATCAAGATCCTTTACTGCGATACCAATATGCTCAATCTTCTTCATAAACGAATTAATACGTTAAACAAATGTAAAAATGCAAGTTTTAACTATACCATCATAGGTATTAATTATAATTGTTGGTAATCTTTTTTCGTATCTTTGTCTATTAATAAGAATAAACAAAAACGATGGAACTTCCTATTTACTTAGATAATAATGCCACTACCCCTCTAGATCCTAGGGTTTTAGAAGCAATGCTACCTTATTTTACTAACAAGTTTGGTAACGCTGCCAGCCGTAATCACGCCTTTGGATGGGTTGCTGAAGAAGCTGTTGATTACTCTCGTGAGCAAGTAGCCAAATTAATTGGCTGTACAGAAAAAGAAATCATTTTTACTTCGGGTGCTACAGAAGCAGACAATCTGGGTATAAAAGGTGTTTTCGAGATGTATCAGGATAAAGGTAATCATATCATTACCGCTACAACAGAACACAAAGCTGTTTTAGATACTTGTAAACATCTGGAAAAAGCAGGTGCAAGAGTTACTTATCTTAAAGTTAAAGAAGATGGTCTTATCGATCTTCAGGAACTTGAAGCTGCAATGACCGATCAAACTATCCTTGTAACCATTATGTATGGAAACAATGAAATAGGTGTTGTTCAACCAATCAAAGAAATATCGGCAATTGCTCATAAACACGGTGCTTTATTCATGACAGATGCTACACAGGCAGTTGGTAAAATCCCTGTTGATGTAAATGCAGACGGTATTGATTTAATGGCATTTTCTGCTCATAAAATGTACGGCCCTAAAGGTGTCGGTGTACTTTATGTACGTCGTAAAAACCCAAGAGTTAAGGTAACAGCACAAATGGACGGCGGTGGTCACGAGCGCGGTATGCGTTCAGGAACATTAAACGTACCTGGTATTGTTGGCTTAGGTAAAGCTTGTGAACTTTGCCGTTTAGAAATGGATAGTGAGGCTAAACGCCTGTCTGGCCTTAGAGATAAACTTGAAGTTGCTCTTACTAAACTTGAAGAAAGCTATGTAAACGGAAATGTAAACCACCGTTTGCCTCATGTTGCTAATATTTCATTTAAATATGTCGAAGGAGAAGGCTTAATGATGGCGATGAAAGATCTTGCTGTATCATCAGGTTCAGCGTGTACTTCCGCTTCTTTAGAACCTTCATATGTTTTAAAGAGCCTTGGATTATCTGATGATCTTGCACACTCTTCTATCCGTTTCGGATTAGGTCGTTTTACAACTGAAGAAGAAATTGATTACGCAATCGAGAACACTAAAAAAGCAGTTAATCACCTTAGAGACCTTTCTCCACTTTGGGAAATGTTTAAAGATGGTATTGACTTAAGTAAAATTGAGTGGGCTGAACACTAATAATAGTCCCTTAATTAATAAAAATATAAATCATCTCTGTTAACAGGGATTTAAAGTAAAATAAAATGGCATATTCAGAAAAAGTAATGGAACATTATACCAACCCTAGAAATGTTGGTACTTTAGATAAAGACAGTAAATCAGTTGGTACAGGCTTAGTTGGTGCACCAGAGTGCGGTGACGTGATGCGTTTACAAATTGAGGTAGATGAAAACAACGTAATTACAGATGCTAAATTCAAAACATTTGGATGTGGATCTGCAATTGCATCCTCATCATTAGCAACCGAATGGTTAAAAGGAAAAACTGTTGATGAAGCATTAACTATTGACAATATGGATATTGTTGAAGAACTTGCTTTACCTCCGGTAAAAATTCACTGTTCAGTATTGGCAGAAGATGCTATTAAATCAGCAATTAACGATTATCGCGTTAAAAATGGTATGGCACCATTTGAACTAGCTAAATCTCATCACTAGGTAAATATTACAGATGTGGCCTTATAAGCCATGTTGTTTAACTAAAATGAGTGTAATTTGGTATACATTTTGAATACCATTATTAGAATTAATACTATTAAGACATGATCACGATAACAGATAAAGCAAAGAGCAAAATTGATCACCTTATGCAAGATGCGCATATGGATAGCAGCTATTTCTTACGCGTTTCAGTTAAAGGTGGTGGCTGTTCAGGTCTATCATACAATCTAGACTTTGATAACGAAGAACAAAAAGGAGATCAGTTTTTTGAAGACAGGGGCATTAAAATAGCCTTGGATATGAAATCCTTTTTATATCTGGCAGGCACTGAACTTGATTTTTCTGATGGTTTAAATGGAAAAGGCTTTAATTTCAACAACCCAAATGCCAGCCGTTCCTGCGGTTGTGGAGAGAGTTTTTCTGTTTAACATACATTCACTATATTTGTAGAGGGCGCTTTTAGCGCCCTTTTTTATTATGTAAAAGGCACCGATATGCTGGTTGCATTTTTAAAAGGAAAAGTTTATCATTGCTATAACAAGCTAACCAATCATATAATATGGTATCATTCAACGAGTCGGCTACAATTCCCAGTTTACTGCGAAATGTAGTTGAAAACATTCATAAACCGGAAGAAACCTTTCTTATAGACAAAAAGAGTACCGAATGGGAGGAAATATCATTCAAAGAAACGCTCGACAATGCGGACGCAGTTTCAGTATTCTTTTTAAATAAAGGGATAAAGAAAGGTGACAGAATGGGCCTAATGATAGAGAACTCTCCTGAGTATGTCTATTATGATCAGGGGATACAACAAATTGGGGCTATTAACACATCTATATATCCCACCCTTTCAGAACACGAAGTAGAGTACATCATAAATGATTCAGGTATCAAAGCTATCTTAGTCGGAAATACCTTCTTATATAAAAAAATACTAAAAATTGCAGGTAACTGTCGGCAGTTAAGATATATCATTCCTGCCTTTGCAGAATACACAAAAGTTACCGTCCCCGAAGATCTGAACGTAGAAATCATAAGTTTTGAAGAAGTTCTTAATACTAAAAGCAATCTGACTGCGAACAAATTAGAAGAAATAAAAGCGCTCCGGGATGCACTTAGTCCTTCAGATATTTCTGCATTAATTTATACTTCGGGCACTACCGGAACTCCAAAGGGCGTAATGCTTTCTCATAGTAATTTCGTTGAAAATGTTAAGGTCTGTTTACAACAAATTCCCGTTATCGATGAGACTGAAACATTCTTATCATTTTTGCCTTTATCGCACGTTTTTGAGCGCACTGCAACTTATCATGTTTGCTGTGCACAGGGCTGCAAAATTGCTTTTGCCCAAAGCTTAGAACTACTGGCAAAAAACATGGGTGAGATAAAGCCTACCGTAATGAATTGCGTTCCCAGATTATTAGAAAGGATTCATGACAAGGCTATAAAAAGTGGTACAGCAGGAGACGGATTAAAGGCTAAAATCTTTCTTTGGGCCCTGGAAACAGGAAAGAACTATCGTCAGGAAAAAGAAGCAGGAAGATCACCCGGTATCTTTCTTTCAGCAAAGCGCTCAATAGCAGAGAAGCTTGTTTTTAGTAAAATAAAGGAGAAAACAGGTGGACGATTAAAATTTATGATCTCGGGTGGGGCAGCATTACCTAAAAACGTTGGTGAATTCTTTGGAAATCTTGACATCAAAATACTTGAAGGCTTTGGACTGACAGAAACATCACCGGTTATGTCTGTTACCGAATATCATAGGCAGGTATATGGAACAGTTGGCCGTGTAATACCTGGTATTGAAATTGGTATACAGGATGTAGAAACCAAAGAAATGATTAACATCCAAACACACGAATCTTTTGACCCTGATTTTGAGTGCGCAGAAGGAGAAATAATCGTTCGAGGTCATTGTGTTATGCAGGGCTATTTCAATAAGCCAGCTGAAACCGCGGAAGCTATTGACAAACACAATTGGTTTCATACAGGTGATATTGGCAGATTCTACAGAGGTAACTTACAAATCACAGATCGACTAAAGAACATGATCGTGAATGCTTACGGGAAAAATGTTTATCCTACTCCTGTAGAAAACATCTACCTTAAAAGTCTTAAAATAGATCAGTTGTTTTTAATTGGAGATAAAAGGGAATATCTTACTGCAATCATTATCCCTAACAAAGAGAACCTTCAGGAAACATTTAAACTTCCTGAGTCATTTTTTCAAAAACCAGAAGCTTTTATAAAAGAGAAAGAAATTATAGACTGGATAGGTCAGGACATTAAAAAGTTTTCGGGAGAACTTGCGAAATTTGAAAGAATTAAGAATTTTAAAGTTAAACGCAATCCCTTTAGTATTGAGGAAGGTGAAATAACACCAACTTTAAAAGCCAAAAGAAAAGTTCTTGAAAAAAAATATGCAGACACTATTAATGAAATGTATATGGAATCTGTTGAAGCAGATTAATATATATTCCTGTTGGTGCTGAATATTCCTATTTAATACAGACAAAAAATGCTGCAAATACCTATTTTTGCATAATTTTAAAAATACAATACAAATAAAGCTATACGGCTTAATGTCGGATAAAAGATATATATGAGTACAGGACTATCAGAATTAGAATTATTGCGCCGTAATTCACTAAATCAATTACGTGAATTAGGGATAAATCCCTACCCTGCCGAAGCATTTGAAATAAATGCAAATGCTGCAGATATTTTAGCGAACTACGAGCGGGATAAAACGGCATATAAGAATATCAGCATAGCCGGCAGGATAATGACCCGCCGTATTATGGGAAGTGCTTCGTTTGTCGAAATACAAGATGCTACAGGAAGAATACAAGTCTATTTAAAAAGGGATGACCTTTGTCCGGATGAAGACAAAACGCTTTACAATACAGTTTTTAAAAAACTACTTGACCTTGGAGATTTTATAGGTGTTAAAGGTTATGTTTTCACCACTCAAACTGGCGAAATTTCAATTCATGTTACAGAGCTCAAACTCCTTTCTAAAGCTTTAAAACCTTTACCAATAGTTAAACGTGATGAAGAAGGTAATATATATGACGGTTTTACTGATCCTGAATTACGATACAGACAACGTTATGTTGATTTAACTGTAAATCCCGGCTTTAAACAGATCTTCATCAACCGCTCTAAGGTGATCAATACTATGAGAAGTTATTTTGATAATCAAGGCTGGATGGAAGTTGAGACCCCTATATTACAACCTATTCATGGTGGTGCTGCTGCACGGCCATTTACCACCCATCATAACACCTTAGACATGCCGCTATACCTTCGTATAGCTAATGAGCTTTATTTAAAAAGGCTTATTGTAGCGGGATTTGATGGGGTTTATGAATTCGGTAAAATGTTTAGAAATGAAGGTATGGACCGTACTCATAATCCTGAATTTACTTCTATGGAGATCTATGTAGCTTATAAAGACTATATATGGATGATGGCGATGGTTGAGGAATGTCTTGAAAAGATTGCGGTGACTATTCATGGATCTCCAATTGTAAAGGTTGGTGAACATGAGGTTAACTTTGAAGGCCCGTACGAAAAACTAACTATGTATGAGTCCATACAAAAGTATACAGGTATAGATGTTTCTAATATGACTGAAGAGGAATTGAAAGAAACTTGCAAAAGCCTAAATATTGAGATAGACGCTTCTATGGGTCGTG
>NZ_CAMLHF010000022.1 GCF_946479715.1 uncultured Pedobacter sp.
TGCGGCTACTGTAAGTCAGATTGATTTATTAGCCTCATTCTCAGCACTGCTCGGCCAGCCAATACCTGCAGGAGATGCTCCCGACAGCGAGAATACCATTGATGTATTTCTTGGCCAATCTAAAAAGGGAAGGTCTGTCTTGATAGAACATGCAAACACTCTTTCGATAGTAAAAGATGGCTGGAAGTATATTGAGCCAAGTAATGGGCCAGCCTATAACAAATTGGTGGGAATAGAAATGGGTAGTTTAAAAGAAGCGCAGTTGTATAACCTGAAAACTGATGAGGCGGAGAAAAATAACCTTGCTGCCAAATATCCGGATAAAGTAAAGATGCTTAAGGATTTATTGACGACTATAAAAGATAAACCCTGAAGTTGATACGGCATAACTATCAACCAGTTATGAAAGCATGTGCTAAGCATATTTTTCTATGCAGTTTATAGTGGTTGATTTGAACGCTAAAAAAGAGAGAGTACAAACAGGCAAAAAATGATAATTCTTTCTGTGTGACCAAAGAAATAACTTCGAAGAAGTCTCAGTGCTTTGCGCATGTGCTGTTCAACGGTGTTTTCGGAAATATGTAACTCTGAAGCGATTTCTTTATTTGAGAGGTGATGGTTGCGGCTAAGGTTAAAAACACTTCTGCACTTTAAAGGAAGCTTTTCTATCTGAAACGCCAGCTGCTGTTCCAGTTCTCTGGATTCAATTGCTTGTAAAGTGGAATTGTCTGTTTCTGTAAAATGATGAAAACTATGTTCTTCATATTTCTTTAACAATTTTTCTCGTCGGTAATGATCTATGATCTTGTGCTTAACAGTGGTATACAGAAATGCAGAAAGGTTGATGATTTGATTTGCCGTTTTTTTTCTTGTAAATAACATCAAAAAAGTTTCCTGAATAATTTCCTCAGATAATTCCCTGCTCCGGGTTTTGCTCAATGCGGCCGACAACAAACGCACAGCATACCTTTTGTATAGCACTTCAAAAGCATTATCCGCTCCATTCTGCCATAGCAATATCAATTCTGCATCACTAAGCTCCACAGGCATAACTCTATATTTGGTCAACGAAAATCCTCAAAAATTAATTATCAGTGCAGGCGAAAGATGCCTGTATCCATTAATACGAAAATAAGCAACATAATTATCATAACTGTCCTTTACTATCCTGCTCTGTCATTGGATAAATCTGCTGAATGATACTGAATCTAAAAAAAATAAAGAAGGAATAACGGTTGGCTAATTTTCATACGTCTTACCATTATAAACAAGCCCCGATAGATCATTTATGGATAGCGAAAGGTTACAATATTTATTTGAACGGTATCATGCTTCCCGCTGCACTGAGGAGGAGCTGGAGGAACTTAATGACTGGTACGAAAAACTAGGTACTGACAATGGGCAGATCGAGCATTGGATTAACCAGGCAGGAGGGGAGGAGCAGTTGTCGGAAGAGTTGTATCGTAATTTTAACAAAAGAAAAAACATACAGAAGAAACACCAGCTGATTAGCTGGTCGTGGAAAGCATCAGCAGCTGCGATTTTGATTTTACTCGGTACAGGATTCTTGTTTTATAAGCTGCTTCCAGGCCGTTCGGAGACTCCTGCAGAACTAGTACAAGTTCCGATACCGCCAGGAAAGAATAAAGCAGTACTAACACTTGCTGATGGCACAAAAATTATCCTTGATGATAGTAATAATGGAGAGATTTCCAACAAGAATGGTGTTTTGATTACTAAAACGGATAGTGGAAGTTTGGCCTATCATACTGAAAAAAATCAGGCGGTTACACCAGACAGAATGGCCTACCATACGTTATATGTACCAAGAGGAGGGCAGTATAAGGTAAAACTGCCAGATGGAACTAAGGTTTGGATGAATTCTGAATCTACACTGTATTTTCCAATAACTTCTAATGGGAAGGATCGTCAGGTACGTTTAACCGGTGAGGCTTATTTTGAAGTAGCCCATAATAAGCGGCAGCCTTTTAAGGTACAAACAGGAGATCAGTTAGTAAGTGTATTGGGGACTCATTTTAACGTAAAAGGATATCCAGAGGATGCTGATATTGCCACCACGCTATTGCAGGGCAGTGTTCGTATCAGTAAGTTGTCCACCGGTCAGGCCAAAATGCTGCTACCCGGTCAACAATCGAACCTCAAACAAAGCAGAAAAGATATTGATATCAGCTATGTCAAAACTGATCAGGCTATTGCCTGGAAGAACGGTTATTTTCTGTTTGATAATCAAGATATTAAAAGTGTAATGAAGACCATAAGCCGATGGTATAATGTGGATGTTACCTATAGCAAAAATTTAGGGAATGATCGCTTCGGAGGTACTTTCTCCAGAAACGCAAATCTGTCAGAGCTCCTGGCAAATCTACAGGAGCTGGGTGGCGTTCGTTTCCAGATAACCAACCGAAATATCCATGTGGGTAGTAACTAATATTTTTTTACATAAAAGCTAAAGAAAGGAGTAAGATGTGTAACCGCTAACAAAAAATTAGGACACCAAAAACCAAGGACGTTTGAGCCGTCCTTGGCATGCCAGATTGAACTGGGACTGGAGGTCTGATCAAACTAAACGAATAATTTAAAAAACCAACCAACCAAATGTATAAAAAAAATACTGAAATAGTTTTCAGGAGGGATTCCTGTATGTTTCGACTAATATCCCTAAAGATGAGACTAACATATATGTTATTGTTTTTTACTGTTTTTCAGCTCAGGGCCGAAAGCTTTGCGCAGAAAATAAGTATATCTGTTCAGAATGCGCAGATAACGGATGTCATCTCTGAGCTTAAGAAGCAGACGGATTTTGATTTCCTTTACAACAATGCTACACTAAAAAATGCAAAGCCGGTTACCCTGGATATCAGGAACCTTGACCTGAAAAAGGTTTTGGATCTTTGTTTTGAAAAGCAACCTTTTGACTACAAAATCCGAAATAAGACGGTACTGATTACCGCAAAAAGGCGCTGGGATAATACGCTCTGGCCATCTGTTGAAAAATGGCAGGTGCTAAAGGGAGTTGTCAGGGATTCTGCCACAAATGAAACGTTAATAGGGGTGTCGGTAATGGTTGAAGGAACCAAGATCGGGGCGGTAACTGATAAGGATGGTAATTTTACCATCAGCCACCCCGAGCCGAATTTTGTTCTGGTGCTTTCTTATTTGGGCTATCGTACCGAAAAAATATCCATCAATGGACAACAATCCATTGAGATTAAAATGAGCAAGATGAACACGAGCCTGAATGAGGTGGTGGTTGTTGGTTATGGTACACGGGTTAAAGGTGCCATTACAGGCGCCATTTCAACGGTTAAGTCTGATGTATTTGAGAACAGACCGCTTAATAATAGCCTGGATGCATTGCAGGGCACTGTGCCCGGATTGACCATTACCAAGGGTAGCGGACAACCCGGAAATCAAAGCTACGGCATAAAAATTCGCGGCTATTCCTCTGTAAATGAAAGTAATCCCCTAACACTCGTTGATGGCATCCCGGGAGATATTGATAACATCAATCCAAATGACATTGCTGAAATATCTGTGTTAAAAGATGCCTCGGCAGCCATTTACGGTGCGCGCGCAGCAGACGGAGTAATTATTGTAACCACTAAAAAAGGAAAAAGCGGAAAACCGGAAATAACTTATAGCGGAACTGTAGGCTTGAAAACGCCAACTTACCTAAGGAAAATTCAGAATACCTTAGAGTACGCTGAATTTATGGATGAGGGTCTTCGTAACGCCGGTATCAATGGGTTTCCTCAGGAGGTATTTGATAAAATCAGGGCTAATGCAGCACCAGAACTTGATGGTGGCTGGAATTATGGAATCACTAGCTATCCTGGTTTTTATGGTTATACAGACTGGAACAAAGAAATCTATAAAAATTCTACTCAGCAACTACATAACCTTTCCATATCAGGTGGCGGGGAAAACAATAATTATGTAGTATCTATGGGCTACAATAAAGATGAAGGATCACTCCGGTTCGGAGAAAACAATTCCGAAAGGTATAACCTTCGCCTCAACTATGATTTTCGACTGACCCCTAAGCTCAACTTTGAAACAAGAACCAGTTTTGAGAATAAGTCTACCATTACGCCAACTATGCTTGGGAATGCGCTGACCAATGTTACCAGACAGTTTCCTTACCAACCGGTGCGGAATCCAAACGGACAGTTCTATGGTTATCAGGGCTATGAAAATCCTGCGCAGTCTCTGGAAGAAGCCGGTAGCCAGCGGGGAAGCTCTTCTAGATTTGCCACAAATTTTAAAGCAGATTATACCATCCTGGAAGGGCTTAAATTAACGGGACAGGCTGCTATCAGATTGGATTACCTCAATGACAATGGGGCCAGTCGGACCTTTACGCGTTATAATTATGTGGGTGAGGTTCAGGACATCAGGAATACACCGAATTCCGCCTCTTACCTTAATCTGAAAACATTAAACCAACTGTATCAGGTATACCTGGACTATAATAAACAACTGGGTGCTGATCATAGAATAAACTTTACCGGGGGAGGATCGATTGAAAAAACAAAAATCGAGGGCCAGACAACCTATGGTTATAATTTTATTGGCAATGACATCTTTACTTTAAACCTTGCTGACAGAACTAAAGCTGCTTATGCCAATTTTACGGGTAGATTGAGCAATCAGGCACTCGGTTCTTATTTTGGTAGGTTCAGCTATTCCTTTAGGGAGAAATTGGTCTTAGACCTTACGGCACGTGCCGACGGTAGTTCCAAATTCTCACCGGATAAACGCTGGAGTGCGGTATTCCCATCAGCTGCACTGGCCTACAATTTATCTGAAGAAAGTTTTGTTAAGTCCCTCAATACTTTTGATCTGTTAAAGCTCAGGGCGTCATGGGGTAAAATGGGTAACCAGGAGATTGGACAATTGGGCTTGTATGATTACATACCTTTAATTTCTATAATTTCAGATAATGCTAATAATGCTATACCATACCCAATTGGGAGTCCGAATGCAGGTTTAATAGGAGTCAATGCGAATCCAGCATCTGTTGACAGAACCTGGGAAACGATCGAAAACAAAAATATCGGGGTGGATATGGCATTGCTTGGTTCCAGACTTAATTTTTCTTTTGATTACTATAATAAAACCAACAATGATATGTTGGTTGATATCGCTGTACCCGCAACCTACGGCGGTAAGGCACCTTCTTCCAACCAGGGAAAGCTGGTTACCAAAGGATTTGAAACCTCAGTGACCTGGAAAGACAAGGTAGGTGATTTTCGCTACAGCGTATCGCTACAGCTTAGTGACAGCAAAAACAAACTGGTGGACCTGAAAAATCTGGACAATTACCAGGAGGGCCTTAACAAGTTCAGGCAAGGTTATGGCATCTGGTCTTATTTCGGTTATGTGTACGAGGGCATCATCCAGAACCAGGAACAGTTGGATAACTATAAGAAACTTACCGGCGTTCCTGCCCGAGTGGCCATTGGTGATGTGATGTACCGTGATGTTGACGGAGACGGAAAATTGACAGCTTTTGGTGATAAATCCAAAGGACTGAATGGTGATATGGTTTATCTCGGTAATCTGATTCCCAGGTATACCTTTTCTTCTAACATTAGTGTAGGATTTAAACAATTAGACCTTCAGGTATTTTTACAGGGGGTAGGAAAAAGAGATGTAAGGTATGAGGGTAACATTGCTACCCCAAATACGTTTTACTGGCCTTCGCTTTCTTATTACAATGGAAAAACCTGGACGCCAGAGAGAACGGATGCTAAATTTCCGCGATATCTACCTGGTGGTGTAGGTTATGATGACATCAGAAGTTATGATTATCGTGCCTCATCGCTCACCATGCAGAATGTAGCCTATTTAAGATTCAAGGTGATTACCCTGGGGTATAACCTGCCAGCTAGCGTTGCCAACAGTTTAAAAATGAAAACTGCCAGGATATTCTTCAGTGGTCAGGATCTTTTTACCATTTCCAAAGGAACATTTGGAGGGAACTTTGATCCGGAGGATGGCTTCAGAAATGAGGGTACTTATCCTTTCAATAAAGTGTATTCGCTGGGTCTTACTGTTAAATTTTAAACGCAAGCTTTATGAAACTTAAATATATTAATCATAGAAAATTATTAATTGCGGGCGTGTTTATCCTTGCCGCGCTTTTAAACGGATGCAAAAAAGACCTTAACCTGGTTTCGGAGGACAGTATCACTGATGCTACATTCTGGAAAACAGGTGCAGATTTTAAACTGGCTGCAAATAATTTGTATAAGGGACTTGATCGCTTTGGTTTTGAGGATACCGAATCAGATATTGCTTTTAATTTTCCAAACTCGGTAAGTAACGGAAACCTGCAGCCTGCCGAGTCAGTTGATCTCTGGACAGACAGCTATGGCTATATTCGGTCATCGAACAACATCATTGAAAAAGGATCGACAAGTACAGATGCTGAAATAAAAAGGTATGTGGCGGAGGCCAAATTCTTTAGGGCATGGTACTACTGGAAGTTACTGAGGCTATATGGTGGAGTGCCATTAATTACAAAAGTTTTGGCAACTGATGATCCGGCTTTATTTACTCCCAGATCAAGCAGAACGGAAACTGTTGATTTCATTCTTAAAGATTTACAGGAAGCCAAAGCTGACCTGCCTTTGCAATCGGCACTCGCTTCTGTGGATGTTGGTAGGATTACCCAAGGTGCAACGCTTGCTTTAACTGCACGTGTGGCACTATTTGAGGGGACATGGGGGAAATTCAGGGCTGATGGCAATGCCACAAAATATATTGATGCTGCGATTGCTGCTTCAAGGGAGATCATCAACAGTGGTACATATGGTTTGTATACTGACAAGGGTGTGCAAAGCTATCGTTACTTATTTTTGGAAGATGGCGACGACTCCAGGGAATCGATTTTGGACAGGAGATATGCCCGAAATATCCTGGGACATGACATTCCCTATCAGTATGATGGGAACGGTTATAACCCGACCAGAAAGATGGTGGATCTTTATTTAGATAAGAACGGATTGCCGATCACAGCTCCGGGAACGGTTTTCAAAGGCTATGGCACTTTTGTTTCTGAATTTCAGGATAGGGACCCAAGGATGACCATGACGATGATCATTCCGGGAACGTTGACCAATAGGGTTTTCTTTCCCGTAACTAAGATTGCCAACTGGCCTGATAAGCCGCAACGTAATTTTAATACAGGATATATACTCTATAAATATATGTCGGAAGATCCATTAGCCAATAATTCCGGACAAAATGGGGATGCCAGTATATTTGACTTTGATCGCCACCTTATCCGCTATGCAGAGGTGTTGCTTATTTATGCGGAAGCAGTTTTTGAAAAAGCAGGAGCAATAAGCGACGGCGATCTTGATCTTTCGATTAATAAACTCAGGGATCGTGCGGGTATGCCGCATTTGACAAACACTTTTGTGGCTGCCAATAACCTTAATATGAGAAATGAGATCAGGAGGGAAAGAACTGTTGAGCTCACTTTGGAAGGATTCAGGTATGATGACTTGCGCAGATGGAAAACTGCCGAGACTGAATTGCCACAGGATGTTAAAGGAATTAAAATTACTGGTTCTGAATGGGCCGAGAAAACACCATACAGTGATCCGAGCTACCTAAGTAAGGTAGATGCAAATGGTTTTCTGATTGCTGAAAAAAGCCGAAAGTTCGATCCAAATAAGGATTATCTTCAACCGCTTCCGACTAAAGAGGTTGCCTTTTATCAGGCGAATGGCCACAAATTAGAACAAAATCCTGGCTGGTAGGATGACTTTACGCTCGAGCTGGCCGACTATTGTCGGCTGGCTTTTTATACAATAATGATTAAATGAATTAAAAAATAAATTATATGTTCAAAAAAGTGAGTTTATTAAACTTCTTGGTTATCTGCCTGATGTCTTTGGCATTTGGACAACAAGCAAAGAAATCAGCTTCTGGGGGGCTTATGGGCCATCGATTTTTAACCTTTAATACTATAATAAGGGTAAACCAGATTGAAGTATCAAGGGACCGGAGTGTTGGCGAGGATGAGCGGGCTTTACATACGCCTGAAACAGTTATTGCCTTCAGAAAAGCTGTTGAAGAGGGTTTTCCTGGAGCGAAGATGACCTGGGCATTTAGTTGGCTGGCGCTGAATGACAGCACAGAGAATTATAAAGAAATCCGGAAACTCGTGGTTAGCTATCATCATAAATATGGTGACGAGATAACGTTTATCCCCGGAGCATATTTTGCAAATGCTTATAATACTACTGAGCAAGTAAATAAAGACCTGCATGACGGACTTGCACTTGTAAGTCGGATGGTAGGCAACAGCTACCGTCCGCTTAGTATAGTAGCGGGTTTCCTTTCTGCAAAAAACCAACAATACCTGGCTGAAAAAGAAAATATACATGTTTGCCAGGGCAACATCTGGAGTCAGTTTGCAATTGATAACCAGGATGGTGATGGTTCTGTTAGTTATCCCTTTTATCCTTCAAAAGAGCATTTTTGTAAACCTGCACAAGGTAAGAGCGATTTTATTGACGTTGTTAACCTGGACGGGTGGACTGTGGACTTTTTAGCCGCCAGACGACAAGGTTTTGCAGACGGTTTTAACAGCCGTATGGGAGTTGGACCTATAGAAACATTAGGTAAGCACGGAAACGAGATCGGCCTGAAAGAAATGCTTCATGCTACTGCTATCCATTTTGATAAGGGCTTTGAATTGAATGGGTTTGGTTGGGTTACTAATTGCTGGGAATTATCCCTTCCTTATGATGCTGCCCGGTTGAAGGATTGGCTAAGCAGTGTAAAAAAACGTTGGCCGGATACAAAAGTGATTACCCAGGGAGAGTTTGGTTTACTATGGAGATCCCATTACAAAAGCAACGATTTCAACTATCGCTTTGTGGAAAAAGGGTCAGGAATTGGTGGTTCGGATGCCAATCTTGAGATTAGTTGGTTTATGAACAAGAATTTCAGGCTGGCATTGCTCAGGGACTGGAAACTTAATAGCCCGAAGCTGGTAATTGACTTTACCCGTTACGATTTGAATGCAAAGGAACCAATTGGAATGACCAGAAAGTGGAGCTTAATGGGGGATATTAACCAAAAACAAACCCGTCCGCAGGATAAACCAGTTCCGTTGAGTAAGTTGCCGGAAAAATCAAATTTGATTATAAAAAAGAAATACCCCAATTTATTAAAAGGGTTGTAATTTAAACATACAGGGTGATAAGACAGAAAGCTAAATTTCCAGAAGTGTTGATATGTAAACACTTCTGGAAAGAAGCCTACCGATCTAACCATTTTTTGAATTCTGCAACTTTGTTCTTGCTGATGATGACCGGTTCGCTGGTCTTAGGATCTGTAACTATTCGCAACTGATTTTTACCGTATATGAAAATAGTTTTTATTGACCTCATGTTGATGATGAACTGTCTGTTTGCTCGGTAGAAGATATCGTTGTCCAACTGCTTCATGAGTTCGTCCAGACTATTATTGGTCGAGAACTGCTTGTTGTCGAAGGTAAATATAAGAACGGTACTCCCGTCTAAAAAGAAATAGGCGATCTCGGAAACATCCAGGTGTATAAGCTCATCTTTATGGTAGGTGATGATCCTTTTCCGGCCGTTTTCCTTTTCTCGTTCAGGTTGCTGAACCAGTATCTGATCCTGCAGTTTTTCCTGTAAGGTGTTGAGCTGCAGATTGAGCGTACTCAGACTGTTGATCTTTTCATTGAGGCCTGTAATCTCCTCTTCCAAAGCCTGTTCGTGCCTGCTGTATATCCTTCTGATCAGCAACAGGCAACACGTAATAATGATCAGGGTACTCAGCAGAAAGCCAATGCTAAACTGCTTGTATAGATCGGAAAGTTCCTGGTGCATTAAGTCGATATTTGCATGGGAAGCCACAATCCAGTCGCTGCCTTTTACTGGATACACATTTACGATTTCCGAGCTTCTGTGCTGGTCTTCGGGGAAGTTTCTGACACCTCCGAGCTTTTGCTGAGAACTGATGACCTCACTAAATGAAATAGAATTCTTTCCTTCGCCCAAGTCAAGTCGGGAATTGTTTTGTTCTATTTTTTGCCCTATAAGCGCCGGATTGGGATGGCAAAGTTCGATGCCATTCTTATCATACATACAGATGAATTCGCTCTGCACGTCGGTATTCTCGATACTCTGCTGCAGATTCCGGATCACTTGTGGTTTTTCAATTCCAGTGAGCAGCTGTTGTTCCAGTAATCTGCCAATCTCCCTGCTTTCCCGTTTCCCAGATTCCATTTTGCTGGTCCAAAGTTTGTCACTGGCGACCTGGTAAAGATAGCGGAAAGAGAAAAAACTGATCAGCAACACAGTGGCAGTAACGGTTATGAAAACGTAGATATGCAGTCGGGTCTTATTCATTTGGGATGCTTGATTAAAGTTCACGTGCAAGAGAAGCCAGCAGAAACTATAAATTTGTGTAAGCCGAATGTCCTAAAAATATGGACTTATTCAAAGAGAAAAAATCGGCTTCACCGGCTAATAGTTCCCTTTAAGAGGAAAACAATGGTTCAATCAGCTCGTGGAGAGTAGTTTTGTTTCATCATTATCTAATATAAGTAGTATATGAAACGTAAATGGAAAATTATTATTTGTGTTGCAATTGGCTTAGTATCCCTGCAATTTATAAGGCCAAAAGAAACCACAGGCTCTGCACATGGCGTGGCCAGGCAGTTGGGTGGTGTACCCAGAGAAGTAAATGGAATCTTGCAGACTGCTTGCTTTGACTGTCATTCCAATGAAACCCGGCTACACTGGTATGACAAGATTACTCCTGTGAATTTCCTGGTCGCTTCGCATATCAGAAACGGAAGAAAAGCGCTCGATTTTTCGAATTGGGATTCGCTGGCTACCGCGCAGCAAAGTGCTACGCTTTACTATGCGCTCAATAAGATCTTGTCGGGCGAGATGCCACTACCAAGCTATACTGCCGTTCATCCTCAGGCTAAGATCGATGAAAATGGGATTAAGACATTAAAACGTTATCTGCTTTCCATTTCCTACGACGCTAAACAAGGGAAAGCTGCGCCAAACAACCCTAAAGAAATAGTGGCTGTGGGTATTGTGCCAGAGCGGAAAGTTAAACCATCTCCCAACGGGATAGCTTATATTCCCGACTATCGAAATTGGAAGGCAATAAGTACCACAGACCGTTTCGACAATGGGACAGTACGTATCATCTTTGCTAATGAAACCGCAGTAAAGGCACTGCAGTCAAAAAAAACAGATCCATGGCCGGATGGGAGTATTTTTGCGAAGACTGCCTGGAAACAGCAACAAAATGCTGATGGAAGTATTTCTGCAGGGAAATTTGTACAGGTCGAGTTCATGATAAAAGATGCCCGTAAATATGCCAAAACAAAAGGATGGGGCTGGGGAAGATGGAAAGGCGACGATTTGCTGCCTTACGGAAAGACTTTGGATTTTGATACAGAGTGCGTTTCCTGTCATCAACCTCAGCGAGATAATGATTATGTATTTACAAGGCCAATAGACCTGTTCAATTTTAAAAATTAAGCGATCATGAAAAGGAAATCAATTATAGGAATGATCTTATTCGGTTTGGCGTTAACATTAGGTTGCAGTTCGGAACTTAACGATAGTTTGAATGATGAAGCCTCAGTTGGATCTGTTCAGGGGCTACCCGAAAATCCCTTACTGCTAACCGCTCTCACAACAAGCATTCGTCCTGATAACGGTACCACGTCTACACTTTATGGAAATAAAATAGCCGTACACCATACAAGCACCCAAGAGAATACCTATCCGGCTGGTACGGTTCTGTATAACGTTACCTGGAAACAAAAAGCAGATCCCCACTGGTTTGGGGCTCGTGTGCCAGGGAAAGTATTTTCGGTTGAGCGTGTTTCGATCGGCCTAAGTGGTGAAATGGTATATGAACTCTATAAGGGGAGTCCCTTAAGATTGGTGGCGGCTTCTGATCACATACAAAGGTTGTCGCAAGTGCTATCCATTAAACCAGCCGTATCGCCATAGGTCAGATAGGAACTATAAAATTTCTATTAGCAAAGGATAGCTGTAGCCAGTCGGTATATTGTATATAATATATATTGTATATTTGATCATCATTTAAAATTTGCAACATTGAAAGATAAAATACAATCCGATTCATTAAGCCAGTTAGCTGATCCAACTTATTCCAGGGTACGGGAAAAATTAAGAGAAGATATTCTTTCTGGTTATTTTATTTCGGGAGAAAGGCTTAAGATCGCTGAGTTGGTTGAGCGATATAAAGTAAGCCAGATGCCGATAAGAGAAGCATTGCAACAATTGCAAGGTGAAGGATTGCTGATCATTGAACCAAATAAAGGGGCGCATGTCAGAAAAGTTGATCAGCAATTTTTAGAGAATATTTATGAGATCAGGCAGCTAATTGAAGTTTATCTTACGGTAAAGTGTATAGAGAACCTAAAGGAAAAGGATCTGAAGCTGCTCAATCAACTGCAAAAAGGTTACGAAACAGCCGCATCAAAGAAGGATTATACCGGCTGTTTACAATTCAACAAGCGTTTCCATTCTGCAATTTATGAATTGGCCAATAATGCAGAAGGTTTGCAAATATTGGAGAAACACTGGCAGCTCATTAATACGCTGCGCCTTACTTATGGATTTGGTGTAGAGCGAACAAACGAGGTTATAGAAGAACACCGTGCAATAATTAGCGCCCTGGAAAACAGAAGCCCAGTAGAGGTGGAAGCTGCGGCAGCCAGGCATTGTGTTAATGCCAAAGCAGACCTCCTACGTCAGATAGGAGATAGATTAAAATAGTATTTATTCATTTTTAAGGTAATGGAGTTAGGATGTTGCTAATAAAACCGCAGCTATTTTATAGTATTTATAATTGTTTGTTAATATATTGTATATTGTATACAATATATTAAATTTGAATTATTATGAAATGCTACCAGCAGAAATTATAAGTACATTATTATGAAGATCACTGAAATTAAAACCTTTATTTGCCATTCCTACAGAACAAACTGGGTATTTGTGAAAGTAATCACAGATTCTGGTCTTTATGGAGTAGGTGAGGCAACGCTGGAAATGAGGGAATTAACTGTTGTGCAGGCGGTAAATGAACTTAAAAGGTATTTAATAGGTAAAGACCCTCATCATATAGAAGCAATCTGGCACGATTGCTATCGCGATGCCTATTGGCGGGGTGGGGTAGTTTTAATGAGTGCACTTGCTGCAGTTGATATGGCATTATGGGATATCAAAGGGAAAGATCTGGGAGTGCCGGTCTATCAGTTACTGGGCGGAAAAGTAAGAGATGCTGTTCCATGTTATGCAAATGGATGGTTTGCCCCGGCTAAAACGCCCGAAGAATTTGCTGAAAAGGCTAAAGAAGCCGTTAAAAAGGGATTTAAAGGTCTGAAATGGGATCCTTTTGGTTCGGCCTATATGAACCTGACCAAAAAAGAATTTGCTTATGCTTTGAAGTGCATTGCCGCTGTAACAGATGCTGTTGGAAAAGAAATAGATATTTTAATTGAAGGGCACGGGCGGTTTAACATGCCAACAGCCATTAGGGTGGCTCATGCCCTGGAAGATTTTGACATTACCTGGTTTGAAGAACCTATTCCGCCAGACCACATGGAAGGATTGGCCCAGTTAAGAAAAAAAACTAAAGTTCCGATTGCAGCAGGGGAACGTTTGTACAGCAGATGGGATTATCGAAGTTTTCTAAACCAGGATTGTGCAGATTTTATTCAACCTGATGTGAGTCATGCTGGAGGTATCTCTGAAATAAAAAAGATTGCTGCGATGGCTGAGTGCTATTATATACCTCTTTGTCCTCACAATCCTAGCGGACCTGTAGCAAATGCAGCAACCTTGCATATTGCAGCTTCCACGCCTAATTTTCATTTCCTTGAAACGATGAGCAGCGATGTACCTTACCGAAACAAAATAAGTACTGAAAAAATTGAATTTACCAATGGAATGATGCAAATTAACGATTTGCCTGGTCTTGGAATAGACATCAATGAAGAAGCAATCAAGGAGTATGCATATGAACCAAGAGACTTAAGGCACTACAATGGTAAGCTTACTGAAATAAGACCGCAAGATGCCATCGGCTATTTTGCTAAATAATTTTTAAAATGAAAAATGATCAGATATAACGCTCCTGATAGTTTAAAATCCAAATCCTTTAATTGGGAGTTGATTATTCTGCTATGGCTGGTCTTTTTCTTTAACCAGGCAGACCGACAGGTATTTAATGTGATCCTGCCACAAATTAAAATAAGTCTGCAGCTTACAGACGCTGAATTGGGTATGATTGCTTCGGTATTTATTTGGGCGATAGGATTATGCGTGCCTTTAAGCGGATATATTGGCGATGTTTTCAGTAAGAAAAAAGTGATCATTTTTAGTCTGCTGTTGTGGAGTGTTGCAACCTTTTTTACCGGATTTAGTGCAGGACTGATCCATCTGGTAATACTGAGGGGAATTGTGGGGAGCAGTGAATCTTTTTATGCCCCGGCGGCTAACGCACTTATAGGAGACACCTATAAGGATAAAACAGGGCTTGCTATGGCCATACATCAGACAGCGCTTTATGCAGGGATTATTATGAGCGGACTGATTGGCGCATTGATAGCAGAAAGGTTTGGGTGGAGTGTGGCTTTTTACATTTTTGGAGGAATAGGAATTGTACTCTCCATTGTACTTGTTGTAAGGTTTAAAAAAGATATTTTACCTGATACTGATTCTTTAGTAATCAAGAAAAAGGTGACCGTTTTTGACGGCTTAAAAGGACTATTTCAAAAGAAAACAGCAGTATTGCTGACTATGGCATTTGCCTGTATGATATTCGTGAATGTTGGCTACCTAACCTGGGCGCCAACATTTTTACATGAAAAATACAAGCTCTCTCTAGCAAACGCCGGCTTTTCCTCCATGTTTTATCATCATGTTTTTGCATTCTTGGGGGTGCTGGCCGGCGGGCGCTTTTCTGACTACCTGGCGAAGACGAATGTTGCTTCAAGATTAAAATTGCAAGCACTAGGTTTACTGTTGGGCAGCCCTTTTATTTATCTGCTGGGCTCAGCAAATGAGCTGATTTGGGTGTATGCAGGTATGGGGTTTTTTGGTTTTTTTAGAGGCATTTATGACTCTAATATTTACGCATCGCTATTTTTGGTCACTGCCCCCGGAGTAAGGGCATCTGTTTCAGGCGCAATGATTATGTTTGCTTTTTTAATAGGCGCTTTTGCACCATGGATCTTAGGGACGATAAAACCTACATTAGGATTGTCTAGTGGTCTATCAGCGTTATCCCTTGTTTATTTGCTGGGGAGCATTTTTATTTTTATTGCGTTAAGATTTACCCTGGCTAAAGAAATACATGTGGATGCAGAGGCAACATAAATTTAAATAGTATCATTATGAGCGAATTAACTGGAAAAACTGCATTGATAACCGGTTCTTTAAGGGGTATTGGCAAAAGTATAGCCCTAACTCTGGCGGAAAAGGGAGCAGATATTATACTTAACGACCTGGCGGAAAGTGAAGACCTTGAGGAAACGGCGGACAGGATAAGGGCTTTTAACCGTAAGGTATTCTTTAAAGCTGCGGATGTAAGTAGAGAAAAAGATGTGGAAGCACTCTTTTCATTTGCTAAAAACAGCACAGGTAAACTAGATATCCTGGTCAATAATGCAGGAACATCTCAAGCCAAAGATATCTTTGACACCAGTCTTGATGATTGGGAACATGTTTTAGGAACCAATCTTACCAGTTGCTTTTTGTGCGCCAAGTATGCTATGCAAATCATGAGAGAACAGAAGGATGGGAGGATCATTAATATTAGTTCAGTGGTAGGGCAACAGGGAGCACTATATGGCCATGTACATTATTCAGCCAGTAAAAGTGCAATTTTAGGATTAACAAAAACGCTAGCCAGAACCGGTGCCCCATTAGGGATCAGGGTAAATTGCATTGCCCCGGGTATTATTGAAACCGATTTACTTGTCCAAACACATGGAAATGAGGGTGTTGTAAGGATTTCTGAGAATGTGCCTTTGGGGATAGGACAGCCACGTGATATTGGCTTGGCAGTAGCTTTCCTTGCAGGTGAAGGTGGTAATTACATTACGGGAGCAACCATTGATATTAATGGGGGACTTTATTTTCGTTGAGGGTTTTTTATCTAAATGGTGCTATATCGATTTGATTATTAATATAATCATCTTTTTTTAGTCGTTTTATTGCAGTATTTGTATTAATATAATTATATATTGTATACAATATATAATTATATTAAGTTTGTATATGAGTCTGTAATTCCTGCCGGATCAGACATAGGATTGATTTTACACTAACCAAATATAATATGTTAACCAAACCACTAAATCTTTGTGGGACCATTACTTTCAGCGTAATTTTTACCTGGATATTGGTAATGGCTTTACCATCGGCTGGAAATGCACAAAGCAAAAACATTTCAGGTAAAGTAACCTCTTCTGACAATGAACCGCTCTTCGGTGTCACCGTATTTGAAAAAGGCACTAAAACCGGAGCCACTACCGATGCTGATGGAAAATTTGTAATTACAGTTTCAAATGCAAATGCCACCTTGTCCTTCAGATACGTTGGTTACCAATCAAGGGATATTCCTTTAAACGGCAAGAACGTCATCAACCTTGCCCTCAAAAGTCTTGACAATGCATTGAATGAGATTGTAGTGATTGGCTATGGTGCAACCGCACGAAAAGACCTCACCGGATCTGTGGGCCAGGTAAAAATGGATGAATTTGAGAAGGCACCGGTAAAATCATTTGACGAGGCTCTGGCCGGAAGAGTAGCTGGTGTTCAGGTTTCAGGCGCCGACGGACAGCCCGGGTCAATCAATAATATTGTGATAAGAGGAGCAGGCTCAATCACACAAGACACCTCACCACTATATGTTGTAGATGGTTTTCCATTAGAAGATGCAAACAATAATTCCATAAATCCGGCAGATATTGCCTCTATTGATATTTTAAAAGATGCATCGGCCACAGCCATCTATGGAGCAAGAGGAGCAAATGGAGTAATCATAATTACCACCAAAAGAGGAAATATAGGTGAGCCGGTGATTGCTTATAATGGTTACTATGGTTTTCAGAAAAATACAAAGACCATCGATTTAATGAGTCCCTATGAATTTGTAAAATACCAGTTAGAGCTTGATCCGGTAAATACGAACACAACCTATTTAGCTGATGGGAAAACACTTGACGACTATAAAAATGTAAAGGGAATTAATTTTCAGGACCAAATTTATAGGAATGCCCCCATGCAGAGTCATGATATCTCAATAAGGGGTGGGTCTGATAAAACACGTTATTCCATCTCAGGCAACATCATTGGCCAGGATGGAGTGGTTTTAAACTCCGATTTCAGACGTTACCAGGGACGAATCACGCTTGATCAAAATGTAAATCAAAAATTAAAAATTGGGGTTAACCTAAACTATAGTTACAGCGCATCTAACGGAAGTATAGTTAATGCTGCTTCACCCATCCAATCTGCCAGTACTAATCTGCTTTATGCAGTATGGGGCTATCGTCCTGTAAGTGGAAACGACAATAATCTTGATGATGAACTGTTTGATCCGGGCTTTGACTATAATGTAATTGCTGATTATAGGGTTAATCCCGTGATTTCTGCTAAAAATGAACTTCGGCGCCGTCTAATTACAGGATTAATTGCGAATGGCTATGCCGAATACAAAATTATTCCTTCCCTAACCCTAAGAGTTACGGGCGGCATTACAAATAACATGCAGAGAGATGAGGCCTTTAATAACTCCCAGACCCAGCTAGGTAATCCGCGCAATTCAAGTGGTGTGAACGGATCAGTTTACTACAATCCCTCTACCATTTGGCTGAATGAAAATACCTTAAGTTATAAAAGGGTTTTTAATAAAGTGCATGATTTTACCATATTGGCAGGGTATACCATGCAAGGCAATAAGACTGGAAGAAACGGCTTTGCAGCCCTCAATGTGCCTAATGAATCATTAGGTCTTGATGGTTTAGATGAATCTCCTTCCCTGATTGGTACTTCATTAAGTTCCAGGTGGGGCCTTTTGTCGTACCTCGGGCGCATAAATTATACCTATAAATCAAAATACTACTTTACTGCGTCTTTCCGTTCCGACGGGTCTTCAAAATTTGCCCAGGGGAAGCGCTGGGGGTACTTTCCTTCTGGTGCATTATCATGGCGCATGAGTGCTGAGGAGTTTATGAAGAAATTAACATTTGTGTCTGATGCTAAACTACGTTTAAGTTATGGCGAGACAGGTAACAATAGGGTTGCCGACTTTTCTTATCTCGATCAGATCACGCAACCAAATTCAGCAGGTTATTCCTATGGCAATGGCTCTCCTTCTAAAGGAGCTATCTTAAGTGCTTTTGGAAACGCCAACTTAAAATGGGAAACTACAAAACAAGTGAATATTGGCTATGACTTAAGCCTCTTTAAACAACGTGTAAATCTAACTCTTGACATTTACAGAAAAACAACACATGATCTGTTATTGCAGGCGCTTTTGCCTTATACCACCGGATTGTCCGATGCCTATAAAAACGTAGGGAAAATGCAAAATCAAGGTCTTGAAATCTCATTGAACACGGTTAATATTCATGGAAAGGAGTTTAACTGGAGTTCAAGTTTTAACATCAGTTTCAATAGAAACAAAGTGCTCGCACTTTCTGAGAACCAAACTTCTTTAAAAAGTCCGGTAAGTTTTGATCAAAAATGGAATGCACTTTCTCCCTACATAGCCCTTCTTGGACAACCAGTAGGGCAATTTTATGGTGCAATTTGGGATGGTGTTTATCAATATGAAGATTTTGATAAAAGCCCCCAAGGCGTTTATACGCTTAAAGATAATATCCCTAGAAATGGAAATCCTACGGTGCAACCAGGCGATATCAAGTATAAAGACCTTGATGGCGATGGAAATGTTAATGCCAACGACTTTACGGTAATTGGCCGCGGTCTACCTAAGCATACAGGTGGTTTATCAAATAATTTTTCTTATAAGGGATTTGATTTGAATGTATTTCTTCAATGGTCTTACGGAAACGATATCATCAACGCTAACCGTATGCTATTTGATGGCAATGGAAAACAATCCAGGTTTTTTAACCAGTACGCAAGCTATGCCAATAGATGGCAGCCAGATAATCCAAGCAATACTTTGTTTCGTACTGGAGGGCAGGGGCCATTTTATTACTCAAGCAGGGTAGTTGAAGATGGTTCTTACCTCCGGTTAAAAACGATATCACTGGGCTATAATTTTCCAGCAAGAATATTCCAAAAAGCTCAGTTTAAAAGCTTAAGGATTTACGCTTCAGCTCAGAATATTGCAACGTGGACAAATTATTCAGGCCCGGATCCCGAAGTGTCTGTCCGAAATTCAACACTTACCCCCGGGTTCGATTTTTCTGCTTATCCCCGTGCAAGTACACTTGTATTCGGTTTAAACCTATCATTCTAACTGATCTATTATAAAAGTATGAAACTGATAAAATATTTTTACCTCACCATGCTGGTGGCAGCAGCTACCTCATGCCAGAAAGTGCTGGATACCAACCCTACGGATTTTATTAATCCAGACGCTTATTACAAAACCCCAGAGCAGTTACAAAGTGCCCTAAATGGCATATACAATTCATTGGGCACTCAGGAGGTTTATGGGAATAATTATTTATATATGTTCAATACCAATACTGATGAATCTTATGGTAGAACGGTGGAACTTACAACGTCCTATCAGTATGATGCAGCAGACCCCAAAAATGAATTGTTCTGGAAAGGTCTGTATGTGGGTATTGAAAGGGCCAATTTATTGCTTTCGAAAGTAGACAATGTAACTATGGATCAAACCGCGAAAGATGTGATCAAGGGACAAACATTGTTTCTGCGCGGCTTTCAATATTTTATGCTGGTGAGCAATTACGGCGATGTTCCATTGATTCTTACCCCCACTGAATCAGTAACAGAGGTTAATGTTGCAAGGACACCAATGAAAGATGTTTATGCGCAGATTACAAAGGATATGATTGATGCGGAGGCTCTATTGCAAACGCAAACGGCTACTGTTCTGGGTTCAGGGGGAAAGGTTACACGAACCGCCGTTCAGGGGATGCTGGCGAGGGTATACCTTTACATGGCAGGCTTTCCGTTAAAGGATACAGAAAAATATAAAGATGCACTGTTGTGGGCTAATAAGGTTGTTAATCCTACAGGGAATGCGCCTGAACATGCCCTGAACCCCGATTATAGAGACGTCTTTATTAAATATGCCAGGGAGCAGTATGATGTAAAAGAAAGCATGTGGGAATTGGAGTTCTGGGGTAACAATACCGGAGGCGTTAACCTGGGAAACACTTATACCGGGCGCTTTTGCGGGATTACCTGCAACGATGCGAATAAGGGATTCAGTTCCGGTTCGGTAAATGCGACCAGAAAATTATATAACTCTTATGAAATCAATCCTTTGAGCACCGCTACACCCAATAAGGCTTCTTTCGACTGGAGAAGGGACTGGAATTGCGCCAATTATACCTGGGGTACAGGTGCAACAGCTAAAAAGACCAACGTAACAGGCACCTGGGTGATGAATGCAGGAAAGTGGCGCCGGGAGTATGAAGTTGTGAACCCCAAGGATAAAAACTATACCTCCCAGAATTTTGCATTTTTACGTTATTCAGACGTTTTGCTTATGCTTGCTGAAGCAGAAAATGAGGTTAACGGCCCTGCTAATGCTTATCAATATGTGAATATGGTTCGTAAAAGAGCCTACGGCATATTATATGGAAATGTAATTAAGCACATTGCTGTAACCAGTGGTGGCTCAGGCTATACCAGTGCACCAGAAGTAACAATTAGCGGAGGTGGTGGCAGTGGAGCTACCGCTGAGGCAACTATCTCTGGCGGTTCAGTTACCGGGATTACCATTACTTCACCGGGAACATTAACGGTAGGAGGTCCTTATTATACGTCAACACCAACAGTTACCCTTGCCGGTGGTGGCGGAACAGGAGCTAGTGCTGTGGCAACTATTACCGAATCTGACGACGCCGACCTTTCTGCATTGCAAATTTCAAGTAAATCGGAGCTTTTAGCTGCAATAAAAGAAGAAAGATCAAGAGAATTGTGTTTTGAAGGATTAAGGAGGAACGATCTGATTCGCTGGGGTAAATTTGTAGAGGATATGAAGAGCTTTTTGGCATATGCCAATGCAAATGCAGGGACTGCAACTAACATTACTACTGCTGCTACTAAGGTTTCGGCCAGAAACATTTTTATGCCAATTCCTATTCATGATATTCAACTGAATAACTTACTGATACAGAACTCGGGATATTAATTTTTAAAGCTATGAGATCTGTTTATAGAATATCTTTTGTTGTGCTCGTTTCTTTTTTCCCAATGGGAGTAAGTAAGGTAAAGGCCCAAAACCTTAAAAATGCCATTTATGACAATTCAAAGCCTATTGTACAGGTTCAACCCCTGGATATGCAAAGAGTTGAACAAATTGTGGCTATGTTGCCCGATAAGCCTTCCGGATTCGGAGATAATTATAAAAACAGGAAAGCCTGGGACATGTTGTTTAAAAGCGGGAAGTATAACAGCGTAATCCGTAGTGCCGACAGCTCACTGAATTTGTCATTTCCGGCCTGGAGTGACGACGATTATTTGGCATACTGGACTAAAGGAACTTCTGTTCCAGGTAAAAATATGCTGCAAAAACGCCTCTTATGGCTAACCTGGTATGTATTTGCAGAATGCCTTACGGATAAAGGAAAATATACAAGAGCTGCAGAAAATGCATTGCTCGAGCTGTGTCGTCAAAAATCCTGGGTAAACCCCACACATGATTATAACAAGGTGAATTTTGAGGGTAAAAAATACCTGGTAGAATTATCGGCGGTAAGTTATGCACAGCACATTGCGCAAGCGCTATATCTGCTGGATGATAAGATAGATCAAAAAGTGAAAGAAGAAGCGATCAAGGCTGTGCAAGAGCGGGTATTTAATCCTGTATTAAATTCAGTTGCAACAGGAAACAATGAAAATTTCTTTTTAACAAACACCAATAACTTTAATGCAGTATGCCTTTCCGGTACAGTTGGGGCTGCTGAGACAATAATCGAGGATAAGACTGAAAGAGCAAAATTTATTGCCATTGCGGAACGCTATCATAAAAATGGAATCCAGGGCTTTCTGCCCGACGGATATTGTACAGAAGGGCTGGGCTATTATAACTACGGTTTTGGACATTTTGTTCTTTTACGTGAAACAGTTTATAAAAGCACGAGCGGAAAAATAGACCTGTTTGCCGATCCAAAAGTGAAATTGATGGCCGAATTTCTTCCCAAAACTGTAGTTATCCATGGTGTTTTCCCATCAATTGGTGATTGCCGACCATATACCCAACCCTCGCCCTTTATTCTCTTTTATGTAAACAGGAACCTGGGTATTGATATTTCTGAGTTTAAGAATGTGGTATTTCCGGATCGCCCTGTGGACCTGGCAACTAGTATCCTTTCTGTTTTTCCGGAAAAGGTATCTGCGAAGGAACTTCCTGTTAAAGAATCAGAATCTGACCTGCGATCCTATTTTGATCAGGCGGGTGTACTCACTGTCCGCCCAGGTGCAGCGTCCGAGATGGATATGGGGGTGGCAATAAAAGGGGGCAACAATAATGAACATCATAATCATAACGATGTTGGATCTTTCTCTATTGTAGTAGGAGATGAGGTTTTAATGGGTGATCCGGGGATTATCCCATATACATCAAAAACATTTGGACCAGAAAGGTATTCTTACAAAACCATTGCTTCCTATGGGCATCCGGTGCCGCTCATTGCCGGTCAACAGCAAATGCCAGGGGCTGCAGCAAAAGGGAATGTGCTGAGCACCAGCTTTACCAATGAACAGGATAAACTGACTATGGATATTGCCAGCACCTACCCGGTAAAGGAACTCAAAAAACTGGAACGGGAATTTATCTATAACCGCAAACATAATGGATTTTTTAGCGTAGCAGACCATTTTGCATTTAGTGAGGATCGGAGTTATGAAACCGCGCTGATTACCAGAGGAAGCTGGAAGCAGATCGATGCCAATCAAATCGAAATTACAGGTAAAAAAGATAATTTATTCATAACGATAGTAACTAAAGAGGAGTTTGAAATTAAAAGTGAGGAACTTTCTGAGGGTGGAAAGCCCTATACCAGACTGGCCTTACGTTTTAAAAAGCCAGTGAAGGAAGGATCCGTATTGATGATTTTTAAACCTTATAAGTAAAAAAGTATGCAGTTATTTTCGCCAGGGTTAAGGGCCGTATTTATTATCCTGTTCATTTCTACATCATTTGGATTTGCGCAGCAAAACAACAAGAGCTTTTTTCCTGCCGGAAGCAGGGTGTGTTTTATAGGAAACAGCATTACCAACAATGGGGAATACTACAATGACCTTTGGATCTATTATGCCACACGGTTCCCGACTGAAAAAATACGTTTTTACAATTGCGGAATATCCGGCGATGTTGCAACGGGAATTTTAAAAAGAATGGATAAAGATGTGCTCATCCATCGGCCAACTCATGCGGTAATGATGATAGGCATGAATGATGTAAAACGGGAACTTTATGGTAAAGCAAATTCTAATGAACTCCTAAAGCAACAGGCATTGGCTGCATATAGGAGCAGCACTGAGGCCGCGGTAAAAATTTTAAAAAAGAATGTAGAGGCTGTTACGCTGCTTAAACCATCTATTTATGACCAGACCGCAGTTATGGAAACAGAAAACCTATATGGTGTAAACGATGCTTTACAACGTTGTGCAGAACATATGCAATTTTTGTCTGAAAAGTATCGTACCAACCTGGTCGATTTTCAATCAATATTGCTCCGCATCAATAAAGAAGAGCAGTTAAAAGACCCTGCTTTTACCATCATCGGCAAAGATAGGGTGCACCCCCAGTCGGTAGGTCATTTTGTAATGGCCTATCAGTTTCTGAAGGACACAAAGTCGCCCCAATACGTATCTAAACTGATTATTGGAGATGATTTAAAAGCATCGCAAGAGGGTAGCTTTAACGCAGAAATAAGAAAACAATCAAATGCAGACAGCCTATTAACTTTTGAATGTCTGGAGAAAAGCCTACCCTTTCCGATTAAGGAGTCTGCCGCCGATGCACTCAAATGGATTCCCTTTAATGAAGAGTTTAATACAGAATTATTGCAGGTAAAAAAAATATTACCGGGGAACTACCATCTTTTTATCGACGATATCTTTATTGCAGGGGTTAATGCTAGGGACCTCTCGATGGGGATTAACCTTGCGTTATATAAAAATACACCCCAATACCGGCAAGCTCTAACAGTAATGAATACCTGCATAAAATACAGAGATGTGGAGGCAGTAATTCGTAATCTCCGCTTTGTTGAATTTATGCACCTATCTGAACTTAAAGGTGCATCAGATACAACTCTGGTGGCTGGATATCTTAAAAACCGACTGGAAACTTTAAAAAGTGGCGGGCATTATGAATATCACCAGAAACAATTTAAGAATTACTTGCTGAAAAAGAGTTCGGAAACAGAAGCCCTCCGACAATTGTCAGTACTTGCCGAAACTATTTATCAGGTAAATCAGCCACAAGTACATGTTTTTAAAATTGTTAAACAGTAGTAAATAAAAGAAAGCTTGATTGAAGATGCAAAGAAGAAAATTTATTAAGAATGCTGCGGTTATGGCTGCACTGCCTGTTATTTCTAACCTTATGGGAGCTATTGAAAGTGGCCATATTAAAGCAAATTCCAGGATATTACTACGCTCATCCTGGCAAACGGTAAACATTGGTGATATTGGCCACACTTTTGGAATAATGGAACTATTTAAAACCTATTTGCCTGAGGCAGAGATAACATTATGGCCAAATAGTCTGGATAATGGCGTTGATGTATTGCTAAAGAAGAGTTTTAGTAAATTGAAACTTGCCCCCGGAAAGATCGATGCATCAGGTAAACCGACAACACCGGCCTTGCAACAGGCATTTGAAATATGTGACATCATGGTACATGGCTCCGGACCGTGGATTGTAGTTCCTGCTGATCTTGCAGCATGGCACAAACAAACTGGTAAACCCTTTGGTATGTACGGTATTTCACTTGTAGATGCAGATGTCAAATCTTTAGATTTAATTAATAGAGCTTCATTTATCTATTGCAGAGATACTGCTTCATTGGATTACCTGAAATCACTACAGTCTAAATGTCCGATAACCGAGTTTGCCCCGGATGCAACTTTTGCAATCAATCTACGTAATGATAAACTTGCTGCTGATTACCTGGATTCGAAAGGATTGAAAAGTGGGGAGTTTATTTGTGTCATACCACGACTGAGGTATACCCCTTATTGGAAAATGAAGAACGTAGAACCAACAGAAGAGGATTCAAAGAAATACATGATTTCGCAGTACTATAAAGACACCGATCATGCGAAACTTCGTGATGTGATGATCAGGTGGGTACGGGAAACGGGTTTAAAAATATTGGCCTGTCCGGAAGTCACTTATCAGGTAGAATTAGCCAAAGAAATGCTGGTAGACCCACTGCCTGACGATGTGAAAAAACATGTGGTATGGAGAGATACCTATTGGATCCCTGATGAAGCGCAATCAGTTTATGCCAGGGCAAGAGCGCTGATTAGTTTTGAAATGCACTCCCCAATTATAGCCTTTTCATCAAATGTTCCTGCTATTCATCTGAGGCAGCCAACAGATACCCGAAAAGGGCAAATGTGGGCTGATATCGGTCTTGCAGAATGGCTTTTTGAAATAGATTTTACGAGTGGTAGTCAGATAGGAGATGCACTGATGGAAATTCATTCCAATTATCCCAAAGCATTAAAGAAATTGTCAAAAGCAAAAGAATTTGTGGTCAGCAGGCAAAAAGACTCCATACATAAGATATAGCGGGTGTCTTTGATCAATTTCTACTTATATTTTCTATATTGTTAATCATTACTAAAAAGCTCAATATGATATTAGAAGTTGCTGCCCTGTATATTAAGGAAGGACGAAATGATCAATTTGAATCAGATTTTATTGAAGCGGGTCAATATATAAGTTCAATAACCGGATACATCAGACACAGTTTGCAGAAATGTATTGAACAAGATAACAAATACTTATTGCTTGTTGAATGGGAGAATCTCGAAGACCATACAATTGGATTCAGGCAGTCTGAAGTATATAACAATTGGAAAGAACTTTTACATCATTACTACGATCCATTTCCAATAGTAGAACACTTTCAAGTTGTGGTTACTAATCCGCTACCAGCACATTAAAAGCTTAAAATATGTTGTTAAATCAAAAGAAAAGGAAATTACAAGCTTTCGGAATAATTGCATTTATAGTAGTGCTTTTACTAGGGTGGGTAGTTCCTTTTTCCAAAGCAAAACCTAATCTGCCGGCTAACGGACCAAATATAATTTATATACTTACTGATGATATGGGATACAGCGATGTGAGTAGTTTTGGCGGTAATTTTGTACCCACACCCAATATTGACAGGATTGCAGCTAACGGTAGAAAATTCAATCAATTTTACAGTGCTGCGCCTATCTGCTCCCCATCAAGGGCTGGTTTTATAACTGGTAATTATCCCGGAAGATGGAATTTTTCAACTTACTTAGATAATCGCAAACATAACCGTAATGCGCAGCAAGCAGATTTTCTAGACCCTGAAGCACCCACTATTGCTAAAATTTTTAAAAGCGCCGGATATGCTACAGGACATTTCGGTAAATGGCATTTGGGTGGCGGTCGTGATGTCACCAATGCGCCTGGATTTGAAAAATATGGGTTTGATGAACACGTTAGTACCTATGAAAGCCCTGATCCCGATCCTTTGATTACTGCTACAAACTGGATATGGTCTGAGAAAGATAGTATAAAACGATGGGACCGTACTAAATACTTTGTAGATAAAACATTGGAATTTATGCAGAAACATAAAGGACAACCTTGTTTTATTAATTTATGGCCTGATGATGTACATACTCCATGGGTACCTCGAAAAGAAACAGAATATACAGGCCAATATCCGATGAATCCGGAAGAAGAGGCTGCATTTAAATTGGTATTAAAAGAATACGATATCCAGATTGGCAGACTGCTTGACGGGCTGAAAAGGCTGGGGTTGGATAAAAACACCATTGTTATTTTTACCAGCGATAACGGGCCGTTACCAAGCTTTAGAGGCAGTCGGGCTGCCGGATTACGCGGTACTAAACTTTCTTTATATGAGGGCGGCACCCGGATGCCATTTATGATCAGTTGGCCAGGCCATATTACACCTGGTACAACCGACGAAACTTCGGTGTTAAGCGCACTTGATCTGTTGCCTTCATTAGCTAAAATAGCAGGGGTTAAACTGCCCGGCAACTACCGTGGTGATGGTAAAGATCGTAGTACCGTCTTGCTAGGAAAACCATCTTCCAGAAATATGGATATGTATTGGGAGTATGGCCGTAATGATATCGCATTTAAATTTCCCAAAGGTCGCGATAAAAGCCCTAATTTGGCTATACGGTCAGGGCGGTGGAAGCTTTTGATGAACAGCGATGGTAGTGATGAACAGCTGTATAATATTCAAAAAGATCAAAATGAATCCAAAGACCTGGCCGCAGATAATCCAAAAATTGTTCAGGGATTGAAAACCAAATTGGAGAAATGGTGGTCATCACTTCCTAAACTAGAATAATATCTATTCTGAAAGTTTTTTTACTTCTTCCAGGCCTTTGGTAAAACCGTTATTCATAACCTCTTCCCATTCTTCTCCTACTTGCACAGAAGCTTTAAGTTTAGTAATGCCGTTGTCTTCAGAAAGATGGTATTCTTCCAGGGATCCTGCCCAGCTTTTCACCCTTTCGCTTGTGGTATCTTCTTTGCCATCTATCACTTCGCCCAAATGCTCAAACACGATGTGATAAGGCTCATTTTTTATTTTAATAGTACTAACCATACCGTTGCCTTTTCCATCCAGGAAGAGTGTTTTGCCGCCAACCTTCCAATCACTTTCTACTTTAGAACCACCACCAGGATTGAAGGCGTCTGTCCATTGTGAATAAGTTGGCTCATTCCAAAGCGTGCTCCAAACTTTTTGGGCCGGGGCTTTGATCTCTTTTGTGAACTGTAATGTTTTCATAGTAATATTTTTTTAGGGTTAATGTATTGTTTAACAAAACTATAGAAAAAAGTAAGCGCGTATGAGGTATTAATGCGACAATTTAAGGGTTTAATTACGACTTGTTTTTATCTCTTATAAACAGCTTCATTTTTATATGGTTTTAATAGGCCAGATTTTTTCAACATAAAAAAAGAGCAGCCATGAAATGGATGCTCTGGAAACAAGGGGAATTGAGGGTTAATAAACTTTTTTCTGAGCATTAAACTCTGTCCAGGTTTTTAACCAGATAGTACCAGCAGCTGTTCCGGCTGCGATTGCACCACGGGTTCCTACCGGAGAAGTTGCCTGAGGGATCAATACATCAGGGCTATAGCTATAAGTTGTATAATTTGCTGCTGTAAGGCCAGGGTAAAATGAAACAGGAAGCGCAGCACCTAATTTTAGATGTATATGATCCAAAGTAGTGTCAGATCCAACTCCACCTAATGTCAATCTATTGATCAAGCAGCAGCCAACTAATAAAGAATATGCTGAGTTTCTTGCCAGAGATTCCCATTTCATCACTTTAAATCGCAGATGAAGGTAAATGATCCTGATTAAGCAAAGATTAAATTATGGTTGCGATACTTATTCCAATCGCAATAAGTTAAAACGGGAAGAAATTACAATACTTCGGGAAGACCGTCCATTCCCAAGTCAGAGTTTATGACGCAACTTTGTATTGTTCAATCACTCATAAACAAAAAAAAATAAAACGATGGAAAATTTAAATGTTAAGAATGTTGTTCTGGTACACGGCGCATTCGCGGATGGTTCTGGTTATAAAGCACTTTATAACATATTGACAAAAAAAGGTTTCAATGTTTCAGTGGTACAAAATCCATTGACCTCACTTGAGGATGATGTCCTTGCTACACATGTGGCACTTGATAGGATAGGAGGCCCTGCTATTCTTGCCGGCCATTCATGGGGTGGAGCTGTAATTACTGAAGCAGGTAATCATCCAAATGTGGCAGCACTTGTTTATATCGCAGCATTCCAACCAGATAACGGAGAGTCAGCCTTGCAATGGTTGCAAACTGCTCCACCAGCACCAGAAAACGGTGTTTTGCCTCCGGATGAAAAAGGGATCGTTTACTATGATAAAAATAAATACCATGCAGGTTTCTGCGCGGATATAGATGCAGAGGAAGCTGAGTTTATGTATGCCTCTCAGGGCGCGTTTTATGCCAAGGGCTTTGTGACTCCAATTACAGATGCTGCCTGGAGACATAAGCCTTCATATGGATTAATTGCCACTGAGGACAAAAGTATCAATCCTGAAATTCAGCGAAATATGTACAGTCGTTCAAATACTGTTGTTAAAGAAGTTAAGGGAAGCCACGTTATTTTCATGTCACAACCCGAACTTGTTGCCGAAATGATTATTGCGGCAGCTGAAAACGCATAGAACAAAAATTAAAATAAGGAATGTTTGCCCGTATGCCGGTTAACCGGCATACGGTTTTTTTGTATAAACGCATTGTTTTATCTTTATCCTAAGAAAACAGAAGAAAATGAAACTTGCGATTACTGATAATAAGACCGGTGGCGACCTGCTTCTGATAAGTGAAGAAAAGGATTTTGACAGGCTTGTCTATTCCCGGGACAAAGAAAAAAAATATTTCACCATTGCCTGGAATAAAGGAGCTGCACAGAATGTAAATATCGATGGTTCGGTACATCAATTCTTACCTGATACCATACTGCCGCTGATGTTTGATCAAACCTTTAATTTTGAAAGAGCTGAGGACATAGTTGCCTGGCAGTTCAACAGGGAATTCTATTGCATGATCGATCATGATTCAGAGGTGAGCTGCGCAGGATTTCTTTTCGGGCTGGGTGGTATTATGTTTATTGACCTCGATGCTCCTTACCAATCCAAACTCAAACTGCTTTTTGATATCTTTAAACAGGAGCTCAGCACACCTGATCAAATTCAGCGTGATATGTTACTAATGTTGTTAAAACGGTTGATCATCGTAATTACCCAATTGGCTCGTTCCAGGTATATACCTGCAGAAAAACTCCAGGAGCAAAAGCTTGATATCTTCAGGAGATTCAACCTCCTTGTTGAAGCCAATTTTCGCCAGCAACACACCGTTAACTACTATGCTGGGCTCCTTAACAAGAGTCCGAAGACGCTTTCCAATATTTTTTTACTGTACAATCAAAAAACACCATTACAAGTTATCCAGTCGAGAATACTTCTGGAAGCCAAGAGGCTGCTTTACTATACCACCAAATCCGTTAAACAGATTACTTATGAGGTCGGATTCGAGGATCCATCTTACTTCTGCAATTTTTTCAAGCGACATACTGCAATGTCTCCAAACGAATTTCGAAGCGACAAATCACAGTCAGCAGCCTAAATGTTTTGAGATGTTTTTAGATAAATCACTTTATTGCTCTTTTTTGATGCTTAATATTTTATTAAACTCCTGAATAATGTATTTTGTTGTTGTATTTAGGTTTTTTGTGTTATTAAAATGGATTATAATTGATATTTAAGTCTTTTTGTGTGTTATTTTATTGTATTTAGTCTGTTTTTTTTAAGTTTTTATTTTTTTTTATTTAAAAAATGCAAAATAAATACCAGTGAATTTAAAAATATATTACTTTAGCTTCATAAAATAATTGAATTGTTGGTGATTATATTCTTTGTTGCCTGATTTTCATTCTGATTATTTAAAAACCAAACTTTTTTTGCTCATTTTTTTGACACTTAACCCCAAATTAGCACCAATTAGCTAAATCGTTTTACCTTAAAATTATCAACACATAAAAATAAACCGACTATTAAACAAATAAATCTAACTAAAACAATTTAGCCTATGGAATAACCTCACATTAAAGACCACAACAACCAATAGAAACTCTAATGTTTCAAACCAAACCAATCAATCTGAACTCCTGGACTCCTGATGATAAATAGAGGGAGCAGGTATTAATTTAAAATTCATGAATGCAATTTTATATAAGAATAAAATACTGGGCGTCCTAATGCTATTGCAGATAGCACTAGGGACTACATTTTTTAGTGCCTATGCCCAATCCACCACAGCAATCCATATTAACGGAGTAGTTAAAGATGCAACTGACAATCAGCCATTACCGGGGGTTTCAGTAATAAATAAGAGTACCAATAATGGAAGTTCAACAGACAATCAGGGGCGTTACTCAATAAACATACCCGCTGGGGGTACAATCGTGTTTCGTATGCTTGGTTATAAGGCAAAAGAAATTGTAGTAAAAGCTGGTGATACAGATATCGAAATTAAGCTGGAATCTGATCAAAAGACATTAAATGATGTAGTTGTTATTGGTTACCAGAAAGTTTCCAGAAGAAAGGCCAGTGCTGCCATTACCTCAGTAGATCCTAAATCTATAGCTGATGTTCCGGCACCATCCCTGAGTACCTTATTGCAAGGTCGTGTTGCAGGATTAAACGTACAAAACTTCTCAGGCGAACCTGGTGTAAGAAGTACCGTTGTATTACGTGGAAATACCGCTGTGAGTAGGAACATTGATAATAATCCTAATTCGGCTTCTGGTAAAGCCAGCTTGGCCAGAGCGATTAGCGGACCCCTTTATGTAGTGGATAACGTAATGCAGAGCACAGAGGATATTGCTGCTTTGAATTTTGGTAATGGGACCAGTACAGACGTCTTAGCAGGTATCCCTATTAGTGATATTGAGAACATCGATATTTTAAAAGATGCATCCGCTGCGGCAGTTTATGGATCTCGTGGGGCCAATGGAGTTATCCTTATCACCACAAAAAAAGGATTAACGGGTAAAACGCAAATTAATTTTTCTACGTACCATGGTATTACAGAACGTCCAAACCTTGATAAGGTATTGATAGGAGCAGAAGAAGGACGTGCGAAAATGGAATTGATCAATCATTACGGAACGTATGATAATCTAAAAAATATTCCTCAAATACTTACTGATAGCTTAAATAGTGCTTTTAATAATGCGAATGATTATAGAGGCCAACTTTATCAGACGGGTAAAGTGGATAATTATGATATGTCATTTACCGGAGGTACAGAGCAATTTACTTATCGCTATGGGCTAAATTATTATTCTGAAGATGGTATCATTAAAAAATCAGGTTTCGATAGATATAGTATCAACAGCAGAATGGGCGTAAAGCTTGCTCCTAAACTGGAGGTTGGCGTTCAAATTCGTTATAACCGTCTCGACAGACCAAGATCTGTGAGTGATTTAAGCGGAGGTAACAGCCCTTTTAATGGCGGATACTATGCCAGCAGTCCACTGCCATCTTCAAATCTTTTTCTCCCTGATGCAAATAGAGATTTCATCTTTGGAAATACAAATATCCAAACAGATGCCAATACCAATAATAGCTTAAGCATAAGTCCGACTATCGATTGGAAAATCTCTGACAAATGGTTGTTTAACACCATCATATCTTATGAAACTGCAAATAGTAGAAAAGATACTTTCACACCAGGGACGGTTCGCAGAAGTGGAACAGGTTATGCAACAAGCTTTGTAGACAATTCTGCAAACTATTTAATGAGTAATACCATTCAGTTTTCGACCACTATTAATGATACCCATCATTTAAATTTACTTGCCGGACAGAATACTGAGTTCCATCAATACAGGGCAACATATGCGGAGGCCGATGGTATACCTAACGACCAGATTAGCGTGGTAAAAGTGATCAATAAAATGGGTTCTTATGCCTATTCAGATTTGATCGAAAGCGGTATCCAGACTGCTTTTTTCAGAGCTAACTATGATTTTAAGGGTCGATACCTGTTCTCAGGCGTAATAAATGCCGATGCCTCATCAAAATTTGGTAAAGGTAATCGGGTGGGTTTCTTTCCGTCATTCTCCGCTGGATGGATTGTTAGTGATGAACCTTTCATGAAAGCTGCCAGCTCATGGTTAACTTTATTTAAAATTCGTGGTAGCTATGGTATCACGGGCAGGCAACCTGATGGTGGCGATAGTTACCTATCGTTCAATACCTATAACGTTGGGGCGGGCAGTTTCCCGGGTAGCTCAAACCCATCAACAGGTCAAAACGAATCGAATACGTATAATGGAGTTCCTTCAGTGTCTCCAAACTTTTCAGGAGGTTTGTCAAACAGTGAACTTACCTGGGAGCATTCAAAACAGGCGAATATTGGTGTAGACCTAACTTTTTTAAATGGCCGATTTAATTTTGTGGCTGATGCTTATGTCAGAAATACGACTGAGGGAATATTTACACTTGCACTCCCAATTACTACAGGTTACTCAACCATAACTTCAAATGCCATTGGTACAAGAAATAGCGGTATCGAAACTCAATTTATTGCTCATTATTTCAATCCATCAAAAGCATTTCAGTGGGAAACCAATTTCAATTTTGCTTTCAATAAAAATCTGATCACATCACTGCCAAATGGTGGCCGGGATATTTATTTAGATAAATTCCTTTTGCGACAAGGGCAGTCTATCAATCAGTATAATGTATTTGAGCAAACAGGTATATATGCTACTGACGGAGATGTTCCTGTAAACCCCATTGATGGAAGTGTGCTCAGCTTTTATGGATATCCGTTTAAAGGGGGAGATCCAATATGGAAGGATCAGAACGGAGACGGAATTCTTGACGCAACAGATTATGTGCCTGCCGGGAATCCAAATCCAAAAATGACAGGAGGTATGGTAAATACTTTCAGCTATAAGAACTTTAGCCTTTCAGTATTTGCCACATTTACTCTGGGTAGGGATATTTATAATGATTACCTGGTAGGGAAGCTTTCGCATTTAGTACCTACAGATGATGGTGATCCTGACCCTTTGCACGCATTAAGTAACAATGCATTCCCTTACTTAAATGGCATTAATTACTGGCGAAATCCGGGAGACAATGCGAATTATCCTTCTTTAAGTTCATTCTCTGGAACGCGGTACAAATATGCTGCAGTAAGCTCTAGATGGGTTGAAAATGGATCCTATATCCGCATAAAAACAGCCACGTTAGCCTATGCATTTAAGCCAAAAGTACTACAAAGACTATCATTAAGCAGGCTAAGGGTATATGCTATGGCAGATAACCTTCATATTTTCCAATCGGCCAATTTACCGGATGCGGAGCAGGTTGATGCTTTTGGTATTTACAACGGCAGCGGTTATGCCATACCTAAAAAGTATACGATAGGTCTGGAAATAGGGCTTTAATAGTTTTATCATTTATTAAATATGAAATCATGAAAATACATTTCAAAAAACATATTACGGGGCTTTTGCTTTTGATATTAGTCATCAGCTCTGTTGCTTGCAAAAGAATTCTGGATCTTGAACCCCACAATTCGACCTTTACGGGAGCTTATTTTACCAACGGACAAGATGCAAATAGTGCTATTTCCGGAGCATACTCTTCGTTAAGAAGGGTGCTGCTAAACAATTATTCGTGGCATGTGTATGGCGATGCACCTTCAGGTGAATTTAGCATCAGATCTGACAGGGACAATCAAAATTATAACATTTCAAATGGAGAGTTTACTGGTTTAAACGTAGGTTCCGGGAATTGGAACTGGCAATCCTATTACCAACTGTTACAGCAGGTGAATTTGATAATTAACAAGGTTCCCGGTATCGCAATCGAGAGATTTACCAATCAGGATGATAAGAAACGCATCATAGGCGAAGCTTATTTTCTCCGTGCTTTCACTTATTTCTACATGAGTAGAATATGGGGTGATGTTCCGTTAAGACTTGAACCTGATCTTGATATTAATCAGGCAAAAAATATTCCTCGAACACCTGCGGCCGAAGTGCTTGCTCAATGCATCAAGGATCTTGAACTTGCAAAAGCTAATCTTGTTTTTGGCTACAGTGATGAAAATCAAAGAGCTGTAAGGGCAAATAAGGGAAGTGCACTTGCTTTGGAAGCACATATAAAAGCCTGGACAGGGGATTACGCAGGGAGCGAAATCGCTTCAGATGATGTAATTAAGAATGGAGGGTATGCTTTAAGCGACTCTACAGACTATCCAAAAGTGTTTATCGGTAAATCTCTTGAGGGCATCTTTGAGATCAACATCAGTTATGGACAAAGTGAAGGTATCTCTTTAAACGGAGGAGGGTATGCGCCCACTCTAAGAAGACCATATGTAGCCAACAAGGCAGATATTCAATGGCCTGTAAATACCTCTTACATTAATAAAATCTATAAAGACACTACTGATATCAGGTATAAAACTTTCTTCTTCCAGGCGCAGTCGTCTGAGGGTCAAACTATTAAATTCTCTAATGTGACCTATGCTGATGGTTCGGCTAAAAATGATCCTAGGCTATCCAATAACCTGATCATATTCCGTTTGGCAGATATTTATTTGTTACGGGCAGAAGCATTGAATAAACTGGGACGTGATGGTGAAGCAGTTATATTGCTCAATGCCATCAGAAAAAGAGCTAAGGTCGCGGATTATGCTGGCGGAGGCACAGCTTTGGGAACAACAATCCTTGAAGAAAGGCTTCGTGAACTATATTTCGAAGGTCAGTCTTACTACGATATGGTAAGAACAAAAACACTTCCTACCTATAACGAACGCTTTAAAGATCAGTTCATGAATGGTACTCCAGAGGGTGGGTGGTTGTGGCCAATAGATCCTGGAATGTTCAAAGACGACTTTACGTTAACACAAACGCCATACTGGCAAGGAAGGCTTTAATCATTAAATGAATCAGATATGAAAAAATTAATTATGATATGCATTGCAATAGTAACAGTGGTTACTGTTTACTCTTGCAAGAAAGATTATGTGATCGGTGGTAGCCTTTACAATCCTAAGGTTGATATGACCACATATGATTACCTAAAAACCAAAAAGCTGTTTGATACGCTCATCATCATGGTAGATCGTATGGGTTTAAAAGACGAAGTAAATGCCAGTGGGACAGTTTTTGCTTTAACTAATTATGCCATAAGTAATTATGTTAAAGAAAAACAGGCGCATCTGCGTATTAAATTAAATGATGAGAACCTTGTTTTTACGTTCGATTCTTTAAAACTGCCAGAGCTTAAAGATTCTTTGAGGGCTTACTTGTTTAAAGACAGACTCCCAGTAGAGGCGCTAAGTGAAGTTGGGAAATTAAGAAAATCTAATGATGGAGAATTCAGGTTAATTCAGGCCATTCCAACAACAGATTATACAGACCCTAACATCTTCCCTGTTAAACCAAAATATGTTTACCTCACTAAAATAGTTAAAAAGGAGGATGGAACAGGTACCATACCTACGGACTCTACACAACTCCCATTGGTTGATCCTGAACAATTGCTGCAGGCACGTGTGCAAACCTCGGGGATCATCACCAACACCGGTGTGATACATGTGGTAAATAACAACCACACTTTTACCTTTTTCGGTGATATCAAGAATTAATGATTTTAAGCTAATAATATGAAAAGATATATAAAACTTATAGCATTCGGCTTTGTAGCGATGGGGATCATATTCTCTTGTAAAAAAGTCGAAAATGGTTTTCTCAGCAATCAGATCAGATACAGGGATAGCCCAATAAAAATTCAAAAAGGCATAACAGTTCAAACTAAGCCGGTAGACAATGATGGCTCCAGTGCACCTGTAACTTACGAATTGTTAGATATTCGTGACGCAGTTACAAAAAAACATGCGGAGCTATTATATACAAACTACGAGCGATATATTTTTATCTCCCAGTTTGATGTGAATAGGGATACTACTGTTGAATTACTAAATAAACACAGGCAATTATTAAATGCACCACCGGTTGAGTTTAATACACATACCGGAGCATTTACTTTTTATGGAACAACGGCAAACGTGGCTGTTGGGACATATGAATTTGATATCCGGGCAACTAATGAGAATGGTTCAAAGGATTTTAAAAACATTGGCCAGTTTTCTTTATATGATGGACCGGTAGCAGAACAATCTGCAGGAGGCGGTGCCTGGTTTAAGGATGGATCCAGCGCGTCTGGAGATATTGGAGAACCAGAAGTTAAAATTAAAAAGACCTCCAATGAGGGTACCTTGATTATTCTAAAAATAGTGGATAAAAATGGAACTCCATTTAATCCAAAGAAAAATGAGTTCATTAAACGTGGAGACAGGAATAGCTTTGATACTTTTGCCAGATTCCATCCCCTTGTATTAACTGATTCGACAATGGCCTGTAACTTTGAAGTAGTTCCATTTCCACTTGTTGCAGGGCCTCCTGGACAGGGTTATACTATTTATTACAGAATTCCAGGTAACTTTGCCAAACTCGACCCTGGTCTTACTCCAACTCCAGATAGAGGCTACAGCATTAATCCGCGGTTTACTTTCCGAATCTATCAGGAGGGAACTTACGAAGTAACGGTTAGAATAAAAAATGCCACAAGAGATGTCTTGTAGCTAGTAGTATACATCAAATAAGGGTGCCAATGCTTCTTTGGCACCCTTAATAAGAAACTTCTATCGACCTTTCTTGACCTGGTCATCTCCATTATTTATTACTTTAGCCATAAAGTATTTAGATGATGAACATTGTCAATATAAAACAAACTGTAGTTGCACTACTGTTGCTATTTCCCGGACTGGTCTTTTCGCAGGGAAAGGCACAGCAAAAGAAACCAAATATCATTTATATCTACGCAGATGATTTGGGCTATGCTGAGATTGGTGCATATGGACAAAAAAAAATTAAGACTCCTAATTTGGATAAACTGGCCAAAGAGGGAATGAAATTTACTCAACATTATACCAGTACACCAGTTTGTGCACCCGCCCGTTGCATGCTGATGACTGGCAAACATGGGGGCCATTCTTACATTCGTGGTAACTATGAAATGGGAGGTTTCCCCGATAGTCTGGAAGCAGGACAGATGCCATTGCCCGAAGGAACATTTACGATTCCAAAAATGTTAAAAGAAGCTGGTTATGTTACAGCTCTAACCGGCAAGTGGGGTTTAGGAATGAACAACACAACAGGGTCACCCTTAAAGCAAGGATTTGATTATTATTATGGATACCTGGACCAAAAGCAATCCCATAATTTTTATCCCTCTCACCTCTGGGAAAATGATGAGAAGGTTATGCTTGATAATCCCCATATGTACGTTCATAAAACACTCGATTCTACAAAAGCGACCGATAAGGATTTTGATTATTACAAAGGCAAAGTGTATTCGCCAGACATGATGACTAAAAAGGCTGTTAGTTTTATTAATGAGCAAAAATCGAAACCTTTTTTCTTATACATGCCTTATACTATTCCGCATGTTTCATTGCAGGCGCCTGATGAGTATGTTAAAAAGTACATTGGACGGTTCAATGAGCATCCTTATTACGGACAACAGGGATATGCGCCAACTAAGTACCCGTATTCAACCTATGCTGCTATGATCACTTATCTGGATGATCAGGTTGGGATTATTATGGCCGAAATTAAAAAACTAGGGCTAGACGACAATACGATCATTATGTTTTCAAGCGATAATGGCGCCACATTCAATGGTGGGGTAAATGCTAAGTTCTTTAATAGTGTTGATGGCTTGCGTGGGTTAAAGATGGATGTATATGAAGGAGGGATCAGAGAACCATTTATTGCCAGGTGGCCTGGTAATATACCTGCAAACACCACCAGCGATTTTGTATCTGCACAGTTCGATATGATGGCCACTTTTGCCGCCATAGCTGGTACAAAACCGAATAACACAGATGGTATATCTTTACTGCCAACCTTGTTGGGGAAAAATAAAGATCAGAAGCAGCGTGACTATATCTATTGGGAATACCCTGAAAAGGGTGGGCAGCTGGCAATAAGGATGGGAGATTGGAAAGGTGTAAAAGTAAATCTTCGCAAGAACTTAAATAATCGATGGCAGATCTTTAACCTGAAAACAGATCGGAACGAAACAACAGATATTGCTTCCGAACATCCTGAATTAACCAGGCGTTTTGATGAGATCGTTAAGAAAGAGCATCAAGTTTCTCATTTACTGGAATGGGAGTTCTTGGAAAACAAATCTGGGAAAAAGTAAGCTGAAGTCGATTTAAACTAGAACCCTGCATGGTTGCTATTACGTTCTGTTTGTATAGATAACGTTGATACTTTTCTCATTATTGCGCTTGAAAAAATATAGTTAAAAAACGGCATTTTGGTACGTTATAACTTATATTTTTGGCTTTGCACATCTCTAAAAAGCCCTCAGTATGATATCGGATAACAAACTCAACTCAACAAAAAAGTCAGGAAACACAAACACATATGTAATTGGTTTTCAGTACATCGACAGATCGAGCTTTATGACTGTAGGAGGCAAGGGCGCCAATCTGGGAGAACTTGCCGAAATCAAAGGAATAAAGGTGCCGGAAGGTTTTTGTGTGACCACCGAAGCCTATAAAAAAATAACTGAAAATAATCAGGAGCTTAACAGTTTGCTGGATGAATTAAGTGATCTTAAGGTAGAAGAGCGAGTTAAAACCAGCAAACTTAGCAGCAAAATACGCAAAGTCATCGAAGGAATATCCATTTCTGAAGATATGGAGGAAGAGATTGTGGGATTTCTTACTAAGTTTGATGAGAAGGATGCCTTTGCTGTACGATCAAGTGCAACGGCGGAAGATTTGCCAACAGCATCATTTGCCGGGCAGCAGGACACTTATCTGAACATTATTGGTAAAGATGCAATCTTAAAATACATCAGCAAGTGCTGGGCTTCCCTGTTTACAGATAGGGCTGTAACTTATCGTTTGCAGAATGGATTTGATCACAGGAAGGTTTACCTGTCTGTTGTTATCCAGAAAATGGTTTTTCCGGATGTGGCAGGAATTATGTTCACAGCAGATCCGGTTACCTCAAACAGAAAAATAGTATCTGTTGATGCCAGTTTTGGATTGGGCGAGGCATTGGTTTCCGGAATTGTGAATGCAGATAATTATAAAGTTTCTGAGGGTAATATTATCGATAGGAAAATATCCAGTAAGAAACTGGCCATTTATGCCTCAAAAGAGGGAGGCACGAAGGAGCAGGAAATCGGGCCAGATCAGCAGAATGCCCAGGCGCTGACGGATGAACAGATTCTACAGCTGGAACGTATGGGTAGAAAAATCGAAGCGCATTTCGGTAACCCACAAG